>JAYVFX010000390.1:0-3411 GCA_043772795.1 Deltaproteobacteria bacterium | reverse complement strand
GATACCAGGGCGTTGTCTCGCCCTCTAACATCCATCGCCAGTCCGGCACCCAGGTCAGCAACGTCCACACCGGTTTTCCTAAGGCCCCGGCTACATGCACCACCGAGGTATCGGTACTGATAACCAAGTCCAATTGGGTAATGAGCACGGCCGTATCGCCATAGTCGCCCATCTGCGGCGCGAGATCATACACCCCCACATCGGCTGGCAGCTCCGCCAGCGCTTTTCGCTGCTCATCTTTTTGCAAGCTGTAGAAGGTAACTCCCGGAGTGCGCAGGAGTGGCAGAAACTCGGCGAGCGGGCAAGAGCGATGAGTGTTATCACGGTACCCTGGACTCCCTGTCCAGGTGATCCCCACTTTCCGATATCGGGAAGGCGGCAGGGACAGGTTTGTGTCTGCACTCTTCTGTCGCCGGATCGCCGTGCTGTCGAAGTAGGGCGCAGCCGCAGGAAGGGTCTCTAAAGTAGTATTGAACACTTGTGGCAAGCTCAACAGCGGTAAATAGGTATCGAATTCATTAAGCTTTACTGTCCCAAGTTCACGAATTTGAGCAATGCCTGGCATCGTCGCAAAGAGGGGTATGAGGTCCGCCCGACACTCCAAGATCAATTTGCCGCAGCGCTGGGCCGCTAGCGGTAAGAAGCGGGCAAACTGGATGGCATCGCCCGCGCCTTGCTCCGTGTGAATCAACAATGTTCTGTCGGGAATCGGACTCCCGTCCCATCTAGGCTGGGGACACAGGAGGGGAGTGAAATGTTCAGTCTGCCAGCGCCACTCATACTCAGCAAACCCGCGGCGATACTCTCCTGTCTGTAGCAGTGTCATGCCGAGGTTGAAGTGCGCCAGCGCAAAGTCCGGTCGTAACTGGAGGGCCTTTTCATAGTGGGCAATGGCCTGCTGAGGGTACCCCTGCCGACTCAAGAAGTACCCCAGATAGTTGTACGCCTCCGCCTTTTCCGGTTCGGTCTGAATAACCTGCTGGAAATACTCCATCGCCTCCTGGTAATGCTCGAGGTCCCCGAGGGCAACCCCCAGGTTGTAGCGGGCGCTGGGGTAGTCGGGCTGTAGGGCCACACATTGCCGGAAGGCCACGACTGCATCTTCCAGCTTCCCGGCGTTGTACAGTTCGACGCCGTGTTGAAAATGAAACGCAGGCGATCGGTTGAGCTCTTCCGCACTCGGCAGCACCACCTGCGCCAGCGCCTCATCGGGTAACACATACGAATGCGCCAGCTTCTCATCCTCCCATTCCATCAACTCAGGGAAGCGGATCCCCGCCAGCACCTGCACGGCAAAGATCTCCTGCACCCCCGCCTCAAATCGCAGAAACCCGACCGTCTGCCCCGTCTCGATATGTACGACCCATATCCCACACGTGCGCTCTCTCAGCCGCTCCACCAGCGGAATGCCACTAAACGTTGCACTCTCCCGTACCTGCGAGAGCCCAATGAATGCCAGCGGCCCATAGAAGTCGAGCCCACGCGTGAACCCCGGCATCTGCGCTACCGTCTGCCAGCTCCGGGTGGGCAGATCGACCCGCGCCAAACTCCCCTGCCCAGACTCTAAGATCCATAATTTGTCCTGATACCACCGCGGCGAGTGCGGCATCGATAGCCCGCGCAGCACAATCTCATTGGTATCAAGATCGAGCAGAATCCCCCCGCTGGCTTTGTGGGCTCGCCACCCCCCCGCCGTGTCCGTCTCTGCTAACGCTGTCACATACTTCGGGCGCCCATTTACCAGAGCAAGGCCGTTGAGATGGCAGCGATCTTCCGGGGCTAAGGCTGTCACAAACGGCGGCCGCCAGCGCGGGGTGAAGCTATGACTGGCATCGAGCGTGCACAGACAACAAAAGCGGGTGTTGACGACCCACAGCTCCTCCTCCTGGTCATAGGCCATCTCATGGATGTCGATGTCCCCTGTGACATGCACCTGCCGGGGCAGGTAGCAGGCGTCATACTTCCCTGGCGGGTCAAGCTTGGCGGCTACTGCTGGCATGTTGCGGTAATACCAAACCAGGTTGCTGGCACCGATGGTCAGGCGGGCGCCGGCGGCAGCTACTCCCATCGGTTTGGCGAAGGTACGGAAGTGGGTATTAAGCACGCCGCCATCGTTGCGTATCAGGATGACTTTACCGGCTTGATAAGTCGAGACCACCAGACTGATTTGCAACTGCGCAAACAAGGCCGGTAAATTTGCCGTATGTACGCTGCGTAACGGAGCAGTATCTGGAGCAAGGGCAGAACGTGCGGTCGAGAACATCCATGAAACTCCTACGCTACGAGCCTATGGAATTGCAGGATGGGAGACAAGGGGCGGTGCTCGTCTGGTTATTTCAGTAAGGTTTTGACTGTAAGGTGCTACATTCACCCCCCGTTTTTAGCACAGCACAAGCCTGTTTTGACAACGCGAGCTCACCTATGATACCACTTCTCGGCGGGCTCCTCAGCAGATGGAAGGAAGAACAACGATGAACAGCACCTCTCCCATTTTCCAGTACGACGCCGACACACGTGCAGCATGGCAGAGCCAATTGGCTGCGGCTCGGCAGTCGCCTGGCCGCGTACGGAAACTAATCCAACAGCGCCAGACGCTATTGCCGCGCTTTGCCGCCTCCTACCAGCAACTGCGTGCCTTACCCCGGCGGCTGCGCCGCCACCTCCAGCGGCAGTGGTGCCTCTCCCTGGCCGGGCTTGCCTTGGCACTCACCCTTGGCGCTGTGCCTGTTCACGCCAACACGCTCCTGGTCACGACCTCCACCCCGGCCATCAACCCTGATGGCCTGTGTTCTCTGATTGAAGCGATCGAGAATGCGAATGACACCTCCACGGGCAGCGTCCACACCGATTGTGCGACAGGCAGTATCGGTGCAGGAGCCGCTGGGGCGGACACTATCGAGTTACCCGCCGCGAGCGTACAAACGCTGACCGACGCCCATAACGAGACCTTCGGGGCGACGGGACTCCCGGTGGTCAGTAGTACGATCACGATCGCGGGGCATGGCAGTACGATTACTCGGGCGAGTGGGGCGGAGTCGTTTCGCATTGTCGCGGTGAATGCGGATGGCGCGCTGACGCTCCAGGACACCACCATTAGTGGAGGCGTCACAAGCCCTAGCGTACCTGATACTCAATTTCTCTCGGGTGGCGGCATATACAACGGTTATGGCTCGGTGACTCTGAGTAACACGACGGTGTCGGGGAACTCGGCGATTTTTGTGGGCGGTGGCGTGTTCAGTAGAGGCATGCTCGCCCTGACCAACAGCACGGTGTCGGGGAACTCAGCGATTGTGGGCGGTGGCATATCCATCGTTGGCACCCTGACCCTGACCAACAGCACGGTGTCGGGGAACTCGACAAGTGACCGTGGGGGCGGTCTGATTACGCACCTTTCGGCCATTTTGAGACCGG
>JAYVFX010000389.1:0-5316 GCA_043772795.1 Deltaproteobacteria bacterium | reverse complement strand
CATTCGTTGGTTCGTCATAACTGTGATTGGCAGTGTAGCTGCCGCTGGGCGTGGCGTATTGCAGGTTCCTCTGCTTGCTCTTGTCGGGATCAGTCTCTTCGCTACAGCGTATTTGTTGCTGTTGGATGAACACGTTGCTATCCGGCATCTGCGGTGGATTGTTGCTTGCGTGTTTGGCCTTGTGCATGGGTTTGGCTTTGCAGGCGCGCTCACAGATTTGGCATTACCGACCTACCGACTGGCTACGGCGTTGTTGGGATTCAATCTCGGCGTCGAACTCGGTCAGCTTGGCCTTATGGTAGCGGTATGGCCATTACTCATGCGACTGAATCAGTTGCACGAACAGCGGACGCGCATCCTCATTATTCAGGCTGGGTCAGCGGCCATCTTGTCGGCAGGAATCTTTTGGTTTGTGACGCGGGCGGTTGGTTGATGAGCAAGCGGTATTCTATTGCTAGCTTGTGAACGAACTTTTTCCTCCGCTGTTTTCTTATTGCTTTATGCCTCTTTCTCCGCTCCGCTCAATAGTTTAAGAGAATGAACGATTACAGGTGCAAGTGGTTCAAAGGGAGCGACAAAAAAGGAGAGGGACAATGGCAAGTACACAAGAATTTACCGAGCAACTGCGGGCGTACATGCGTGAACAAGAACAAGCTCCGCTCTATGGGAAGAGTTTTTTTGAAGGAGTCATGGCTGGGACCATGGGCCGAGAATCTCTGAAGAAATGGGCGATCCAGCATCATTACCGTACAGGACAACACATACGTGCCTTCGGTGGCATTTTCCTGAACACTGGGCTGAGTCCACTTGATCAGAAAATTCGCCGTCACATCGTCGAGAATCTTATTGACGAGGAGACTGTCATGGGGCGTGGCGATGACGCGCATTGGATGCTCTCGCGCCGACTTGCAGAAGCGTTTGGAGCAACGCCAGAAGAACTCGCTCGTCCGAAAGTCGCAAAAGAAGCAATTGACTATGTCGATTGGACGATCGAGCTTGGACGACGGGCATATGGGTTAGTGACATTGGCAGCGATGTCGATTGGTGGGGAAAGTCGCCGCGAAGATTCAATGGAACAGCTAGTGAAGGCCTTGAATGAGAAGTATGGCCTGAGCCGCTCGCAGTTGGAATTTTTCTACGCACATATGGGCGAAGCTGAAGCGCACGGCGATCCTGTCTACACGTTGGTGAGCGAGTACGCCACAACGCCAGAGCGTCAAGCAAAAATCCGTTCGTCGCTACAAACCTGGTGTGAGAAATTCCGCGCCGCGCAAGAAGGGATCTTCAAAGTGGCGATGGGGTTGGAAGAGGGAGTCGAAGCAACCCTCTAAGTTCAAGGTTTAAAGTTTAAGATTCAAAGTCCAAAGGTCTGAAGCTCCGTAGCGTGCGCTGCGCGCACGAAAGAACTATGCCTGATAATCATTTCCTACAACCACGTACGCGCCACCGTATTAAACTGTGGCTGCTTGAAGGGTACAGTAAGAAAATCGAGGGTCCACACGCCGAGGGGACTGCGCATACCCACTCGTGGTGGCAAGTGATGTGCCTGACTGGTGTCGATTACTTCTCGACACTGGGGTATCAGCCGGGTATTGCCTTTTTAGCGGCAGGTGCGCTCTCTCCCATCGCAACGCTGGTTCTGGTGCTGTTGACGCTGTTCGGTGCGCTGCCGATCTACGGTCGTGTTGCGGCAGAGAGTCCGCATGGTGAAGGGTCTATTGCCATGCTCGAACATCTCTTGAGCCGCTGGAAAGGAAAACTGTTCGTTCTTGTCCTACTTGGTTTTGCGGCGACCGACTTCATTATCACAATTACCTTGTCGGCGGCTGATGCAACTGCTCATATCCTGGAAAATCCCTTCGTTCCGGCGTCCTTCCACCATCCTGTCGGAGTGACATTGGTACTGGTCGCTATTCTCGGCGCAATCTTTCTGAAAGGTTTTACCGAGGCGATTGGCTTAGCGTCAATTCTGGTTGTGGTGTATCTCTCCTTGAATGTGATTGTGATTCTCGTCGGGCTCCATGAACTCGCGAACCATCCAGAGGCCTTTACAAACTGGAAAGGTGCCTTGTTCCAAGCGCACGGGAGTCCGCTGGGAATGATAGCCGCGTCGTTGTTGCTGTTCCCCAAATTAGCGCTGGGCTTGTCGGGATTTGAGACCGGCGTTGCTGTCATGCCGTTGGTGCGGGGGGAAGAGAGCGACACGCCGGGACATCAGGGGAGTCGCGTGCTCAATACCCGCAAATTACTCAAAGTGGCCGCGCTGATCATGAGCGTGCTGTTGATTACGAGCAGCGTGGTGACGACGACACTCATTCCCGCGAAAGAGTTTGCCAAAGGTGGAGCAGCGAATGGTCGCGCACTGGCTTTCTTAGCGCATGAACACTTAGGCGAGTTGTTTGGTACGGCCTATGACGTGAGCACTATCCTCATTCTCTGGTTTGCCGGAGCCTCGGCGATGGCCGGGTTATTGAATATTGTCCCACGGTATCTGCCACGCTACGGGATGGCACCTGGTTGGGCACGCGCGACGCGACCCCTGGTGCTGGTCTTTATCGCGATTGCATTTGCCGTGACGATCATTTTTCACGCGGACGTCGATGCGCAAGGCGGAGCCTACGCTACCGGGGTTCTCGTCCTCATGACTTCTGCCGCATTTGCCGTGACCTTATCGGTGTGGCGTCACGGCTGGCACCGGTGGGCGTTTCTCGCCATCTCTTTGGTGTTTGTTTATACGACCGTAACCAACATGATAGAGCGACCAGAAGGGCTCAAGATCGCGCTCTTTTTTATCGGTTCAATTATTCTGACCTCAATGGTTTCGCGTATACTACGGACTCCTGAACTACGTATTGAGCAAGTGGAGATGGATGAAGTCGCTCAACAATTCGTCCACGATGCGAGCCAAGGAACGGTACGGATTATTGCTAATCAGCTCGACGCCGGTGATGAGGAGGAGTACCGACTGAAGGAGAAAGAAGAGCGGGAGAATAACCATATTCCAGCGGGCGATCCGATACTCTTTTTTGAAGTCACCGTAAGTGATGCCTCTGATTTTTCTGATGTTATGAGAGTTAACGGTGTGAACATTAATGGCTATCGAGTGCTCCGCACGCATGCGCCGGCCGTGCCGAACGCCATTGCCGCGTTTCTCCTCTACCTTCGTAATGAGACTGGTCAAATTCCCCACGCCTATTTTGGTTGGGCGGAAGGTAATCCGATCATGTACCTCTTGCGCTATATTGCATTTGGTGAAGGGGACACTGCACCGGTCACGCGAGAGGTGCTCCGCCAAGCGGAACCTGATCACGACCGTCGTCCGGCAATTCATGTTGGAGGATAAGGCACGAGGAATGGGGTAACAAGGAAAAAGGGGAAATGGGTAAAAGGGAAGAGATATACTGTACACGGGAGTCCATTGCGCTTTTGCTCACGGGCATAAATGCCCGTGCTACAAAACAATGCCGGATAAATCCGGCTCTTCAGCCCCATTTATGAGGCGTGGTGATGTAGCCCGGCGATTCATCGCCGGGGATACTATGATTTTCCTTTCGCCTCCTCATCTGCAAAAATGGACGTATGCTCAGTCATCTTAGTGCCGCCCCGCAATGCCGCAGAACCCGATGAATCATAACTGGCAGCACAGCTGGTACTACGTCGCTAATGAAAGCGAAATCCTCAACCCTGGGGATTTCAAATCTCTCGTCATTGCGGAACAACCGGTGATTGTTGTCCGCGGTGAGGACGAACAGATTCGGGTGCTCTTTAATATCTGCCGGCACAGAGAAGTGATGGTGTGTCATCAGGAACGAGGCAATACCAAGCAGTTTGTTTGTCCTTTTCATGGCTGGGTGTACGACACCAAAGGCGGCCTGATGGGTCTGACCGGGCCGAGCGATACTATTCGTGCATTCCAGACGCGACGCGGTCTCACGCCCGTGCCGCGGATCGGGATCGTGCACGGGTGCATCTTCGCCAGTCTGAATCCGGACGGAGAAATCTTAGAGACGTATCTGAAGAAGACGAAGTTCTTTGAGGGGCGTAAAACGTAAAGAATAAAACGTAACCACCCCACTCCTTCTTATTACGTTTTACGCGTTACGTTTTAGTCCTTTCTCGCCCTTTACCTCTGTAGTCGGATGTTTCCTTGCCCTGAAGCGTCCGAAGGAGTAAAGAGGCCGTATGCATTGCCCAAGCTGTGGGTTTGAGAATCCCGAGGGTACGAAGTTTTGCGGCGAGTGTGGCAGGCCACTCACTAATCGGTGTCCGAGCTGTGGAGCGGAGAATCCGCCGCAGTTCAAGTTCTGCGGAGAGTGTGGGACTATCCTCACTGGGAAACAAAGAGGGAAAAGGGTAAAAGGGGAAAAGGCGAAAAGGAAAATACCCCCAGACTCTGGACCTCGGACTTCGGACTCCGGACCAATCTCGGCCGAGCGTCGTCAACTCACGGTGATGTTCATTGACTTGGTGGGCTCGACGACACTCTCCCAGCAGCTGGACCCGGAAGACTATCATGCCCGGGTGCGCGCCTATCAGACCGCCTGTGGCCAGATTATCACCCGCTATGAAGGCCACATTGCCCAGTATCTCGGCGATGGGGTGCTGGTGTACTTTGGCTATCCGGCCGCGCATGAAGACGATGCGGGTCGCGCCGTGCATAGTGGCTTGGCCATTGTGACGGCGGTGAGTCTCCTGCCCTACACTCCGCCGTTACAGATCCGCATTGGCATTCATACCGGACCGGTAGTGGTGGCTGAGATTGGAACGGGAGCACGGACGGAGCAACTCGCTCTAGGGGAGACGCCTAACATTGCCGCGCGTATCCAAGGGCAAGCCGCACCGGATGAAGTGGTGATCAGCGCGGCCACCTATCGATTAGTCGAGGGATTGTTTGCGTGTGAAGATCGCGGACAACCGGAACTCAAAGGGGTAACGACTCCGCTGACGCTCCATCGGGTGGTGAAGGAGAGCGAAGCCCAGAGTCGTTTTGACGTAGCGGTCCAGGCCGGACTCACGCCCTTAGTGGGTCGAGAAGAAGAACTGGCGCTGCTGCGCCGCCGCTGGGAACAAGCCACAGAGGGCGAAGGCCAAGTCGTCTTGCTCAGTGGTGAAGCCGGTATTGGCAAGTCCCGCCTCGTCCAAGAACTCAAGGACCAGGTTGCCCAAAACAGTGCTATCCGCATTGAGTTCCGCTGTTCCCCCTATCACCAGAACAGTGCGTTCTATCCGCTCATTGAGCACGTCCAGCAGGTGCTCCACTTCGTGCCCAGCGACATACCGGAAGCAAAACTGCAAAAGCTTGAGCAGCGGCTCTCG
>JAYVFX010000388.1:0-2988 GCA_043772795.1 Deltaproteobacteria bacterium | reverse complement strand
ACGTGTTCGTCTTTCTGCATTGTTCGGACGTCCCGCCCGACAATAATGCGTGCGAGCGGGCGTTGCGCCCCTCGGTGATTCATCGCAAGGTCACCAACGGCTTTCGCTCGGAATGGGGCGCGCAGGAGTATGCGGCGTTGGCCACTGTTATTGAAACCGCCAAGCTCCAGAACCGCAATGTCTTCGACACGTTGGTCAATTTCATGGGGCCACCGGTCCTCCCGTTCCTCGCTCCTCAAAATCCGTGAGTAATTACAAAAGTAACGCAGGCCTTCCATACGGTCTGTGACATTTGTGCTACAAATAATGTTGAAATTCCGCGACAATCGTACAGAGGGGGAGGAAAGCCGAACTCAATGCATTCCACTCTCCGCCGCTCCCTTAAACACTCGCGGATAATGATGGGCGGGGGTGAGATGAGAAAGACGGACGAGGCATTCCGCCGCGGCTTGTAAATCATGATGCACGAAAGAGAGGAGACCGAAAGCGGCTTCCGGAGATACTTTGCTTTGTGGTCATCTCTTCTTAAGGCAGCTTAGGCGTTGGCTCCGCCGTAGGATTGGCTGTCGGGGGCATCAGGTGACTTCACTTGGTCTCGTTTGTTTCTGCGGCTCGACATTGTTCTGCCTGCTCCCTGACCACCCGCTGTACCGCTTCTTCGGCTCGCTGAGTTGCCTGCGGCAAATCTTTAAGCACCGATTGTTCTCCTGCTAGGGATTTGCTAGCGAGCGTATCAGGTTGGGATACGGGCGGGATTGTATCTGCACGCTTGACCACGTGCTCAATCTCCTGCGTCGCTTGTTGGAGTTCCGCGACAACCGCCTTCTTTACGTCGGGATTGACCGCTTTCGTATCTTCTTGCGCCGTCGTAATGGCAGTTTCCAAGTGTTCGACTGCCCGCTCAATTTGCTGATCCACGGCGTCCGCCACATGCTCTGGTGTTTGCGGATCAATTCCCATGCGGCTGTCACGCACGCGTAACCGCTGACGCATTTGTTGTCGGAGGGCTTGTACGCGCGTACGCAGCGCTGTCAGCGGAGCGCGCGCCGCCGTGGTTGCCTCTGGCACTGGCTCTGGGTTGACTAGCAGCGAATCCAAGAGTACCTGAATGACGGCTGCGAGCGGGATCGCAATGAACGCTCCCAAAATACCGAACAGCGTGCCAAAAGCGAGGATGGAAAACAGGCCCACCAGGGGGCTGACACCTACCGCATGACCCATAATGCGTGGGACCAGCACATTGCTCTCGATGGTCTGGAGGAGAGCAAAATAGCCAACCACCAGCAGCGTCGATTTGAGACCTAACGTGAGGGCGACGAGGGTGGGGGGTACCGCAGCCAGGAAGGGACCGAGTATGGGCACTACTTCCAGCAGTCCGGCCAAGACAGCCAGGACCAACGCATTAGGCAACCCGATCACAACATAGCCTATCCCAGCAGCAACCCCCATGGTGAGCATCGTCAGCCCTTGGCCGCGGATGAACGCACCGAGCTTGAATTCGATCTCATGCCAGATATTCAGCACATGAGTCCGCCGAGTGACCGGAAGGAGGGACAGCAGCAAGCGCTCCAAGCGGGGCACCTCTAGCGTCCAGTAAAACCCGATCGCCAGCACGACGATGAAGTGGAGAAAAAAACTCACCGCGGTAGTGGTAACCCCGAGAAGGTTGGTAAAAAAAGCGGGGGATAAACCCGTCACGTTGTGAGTCAGCGCTGCAAAAGAAGGCAGCCTGCTCCCCAGCAGGCGCAGCAACGGAGCTGGACTAGCCTGGAGCGCCGCGATCGCGTTTTCATAAAGCTCGGGAAAACCCGCCGCAAAGGCACTGCCTTGCTCAACGAGCACCGGTCCAATGAACAGTCCGATCAACGAGATAGCGGCCAAGAACAGTACGTAAATGAGTAGCACAGCCGCTCCTGTGGGGATGCCCAGACGTGCCAGTTTCACATGCCACGGTTGCAATGCGGCCGCTACCACGACGCCGAGGAAGAGGATCAGTAAAATATCGATCAATTGGTAGGTCACAAAGGCGAGTGCTGCCATACCAATGGCGAGGGCAATCACAGCAGCAGTCCGGCCGAGACCGAACGTAGAGTTTTCCGAAGCAGCGTCACTCATTGTGCGTATCCTTCATGTAAGATTGATGTAGGCAGCCCTGGTTGTAATCTTGGGAATCTCCACGGTCGTCGTTACGGTTGCTGCGCGAGTCTTCCAGTTCCCGGCGTTAACGTTCGCTCTCGCGGCGCTGCTGATCAGTCGCATAGTCCTGGACGCCCTGTCGTTGATTCTGGTCTTCCATTTGATCGCCAACTGCCGCACCGCCCAAGGCGCTGAGCGCACCACCGATCAGCGCGCCTTTCGGCAGAAATTGGCTGCTCTGTGCCTCGTTCATTAGTACAGCGCGTCTCTGAAAACGGGGCCAGAGTGATTGCATTGAGCGACGGCTCGCTATTACACTAATGAGGAGCAGAACGAGACTCACAACCAACAAGCTCCACGTAGTCTCTGGCAGGATGCTAGCAACTCCGTTAGAGCCGCGAGCGTTAGCGATGAGCCGAATGAAGAGAAACGGTAGTGCCCAGCTCATAGCCGGCCTCCTTTCCTGTGGTCAAAATGGCGACGCTTGAACAGGACATCAGAGTCCACGCCGGAGAGACTCATGGCGCGGCACCCCGCGCCATGTCGCGGTAGGGAAAACCGTCGGCAACTGGGAAATCCCTTGTGACGCTCCGGGCTACCGCAGGCCTAAGTAGCTGAAAACGAAGAGCACGACCACTACGACGCCAATAATGTAGAAAATGCTATTCATGTCGCTTCCTCCTTTCTTCATTAGAAATGTAACACCGGCGTCTCGCGTCGTCTGTGAGATTCCTGCTACGAATGTTGGAATCGTGCGACAATCGTGCCGGGGAGAGGAAAGGCGTCCCCACAGCGCTTGTAGTCCGCTTCGTGACGCGCACTGTTAATAACGCTATCATTCCCTGTCATGAA
>JAYVFX010000387.1:0-3844 GCA_043772795.1 Deltaproteobacteria bacterium | reverse complement strand
TGCAGCAACGCAACGGCATGTGTCTTGTCTTCGAGCCGCAACTGCACGTGTGAACAGTGAATGAGGAGGCGCTCTTCGGGAATAAAGGCATTGTCTAGTGGACGGTATCGGTGGTTCATAGTGTAGTTCTTCAACAGCGAAGCTAGGCGGAGCTCTGGGAGACGATCGTTTTTGTCAGCTACCCCTGCACTAGACAAAAAATCTGTACAAGAGTTCTCCTGCCCGATCTGTGATCTGATCTGGGACGGATGCGTTAGTAAGAAGCTCGGTGAGTTGCGGGAGAAGACTGCGCATCTCTTGTTCTTGGCGCGACAGCGTTCCTGGTGGAGTGTGGCGCAGGAACGAGATCGCCTTCTCTTCGGTGGCGAATTTGCGTTTGAAGCGCACCAACCCCTCTTGGTCCCAGTCACTCAGCCCGAAGTCAAGCGCAGTGAGACCTTTGGCTTTGCCGTGCCGTATCCCTTCCCAAATCAACAGCTCACTGGTCCCAAGGGAAAGATATGCGGGAGAAGCGGCGCTGAACTTGTAATACAGGGTATCTTTCCATTCCAGAAACATCACACTGCCAATCACTTCCTCGTGATACATGGCCAATAGGAGAACTCCATGTTGGGGCATGAGAAACTGTCGCCAAATGTTGGCGAAGAACTCATAGGGTTGGGCGAGGAGGTGATACTTATGCTTGCGGATATTACGGTGCAGGTGGAAGAAGGACCGGAGATCCTCTTCTGTTTGGGCCGCACGGACTGTGATGCCTTCACGTTGTGCACGCTTGATAACCCACTTGCTGTTATCTTTGAGCCGACGCCAGAGCTGTTCCTCGTCGAGCCGGAGGTCGAGGCCGTGCCACCGCGCTTGTTTACTGAGCACTAAGTGTCCGTCGCTCAGGGGGAGATCATTATGCAAGCACCGCAGCGTTACTGGATACCCTTCGTCCACGAGTTTGTTACTGAATATGGCCCACATGTCACTACTAGCGACAAGTGGGTCGCAGAAATCCGAAAAGGGGAGAGTAACAATTCGTGTCCCCAGCATATCGCTCACCCGGCAAAAGGGGACCCCGGCAATGGGCTCGCCTGAGTCGTCAAGCATAAGATACGCGTGCATCGTCCATCCGTACGTATCAGTCAGGACTTGCCTCCACTCTGGGGAATGGAAGACGCTACTCGGCTGTTGTTGGACGAGACGCTGCCAGCGTGGGTCGCTACAGGGATCGATACACACCATACTCCCGTCACTTTGTGTTGGACGAGGAGTACTAATGTTCACTTCGTAGGGTGCAGAGAAATCAGGAGACGTGAGGTTTTTCATGTGGTAGGAGTTCCTTTTCCTGCGTTTGGACAAGAGTTGTTGACGAACGAGGTGACGCATGAGGGCCGGCGAACACGGCTTGATACGCAGACAGCAAATGCGGTGCTGAGTGACGCCAGGCGAGCGTGTCCTCGACCCGTTGACGTCCCGCAGAACCCATGACTTGGCGACGGGCCGGATCGTCCATCAGTTGCGCCAGTGCCTGAGCGAAGGCCATTTCGTCGTTGCCGGGAACGTATACTGCTGCTGTCCGCGCTGAGACGTGATGCTCAGGGAGGTCAAACGCGACGATCGGCTTTGCCATCGCCATGTACTCCATAATCTTGATCATGGTCGAGCGGTCGTTATATGGATTCGATGGTTCCGGAGCGACACAAATATCGGCAGTCGAGAGGTAGCGCGGAACCGCTGCGGGCTCGACCCAGCTGGTGAACAAGAGATGCTCAGTCAACTGTAATTGCGTGGCAAGCGATTGCAGGCTATCCATTGCATCTCCGTCGCCAACCAAGACACAGAAAAAATCTTTCCGCTGCATGTCATTCACAAGGTGATGAAGGGCACGCAGGAGGTAGTCGACGCCGTCCTGAACCCCCATCGTACCAGCGTAGCCGATAATGATTGGTGCTTTCTGTCGTAATTCCGCGATTGGTTCCGTCGGGCGGAGACGATCGAGCGCGGGCCCATTACGCACGACCGTGATGCGCTTTGCAGGTATCCCGTGACGTTCGCTCGCGAGCGCTTTATAGGAACCATTCGTCGTGATCGCGCGGTCCGAGAGCCGATACGAGAGACGTTCACACCAAAGTAACATGCCGTGAAGAAGTCGATTGCCTCGGCCCGGAAAGCGCGCGTAATACATCTCGGGTGCGAGGTCATGATGATCGAAGACAAACCGCTTGCCAAAGAGTTTGTAGAAGGCAGCGAGGAAGACAAACGTATCGGGTGGGTTATGGGCATGAAGAACGTCAAATCCCTCACGGATGAAGACCAAGAGAGAAAGAAAAAATGAGGCGATCATCGCACAGCCATACTCCAGTACATATCCGAGCAGCCCGTTCGCATTTGGCGGCATGGGATAACGATAGACACTGACAGAGTCATGAATCTCGTGCCATCGTTGCCTTGCACCGGCAGGGGCGATAACCGACACCTGATATCCAGCCGAGACCAATGCCGCTGCCTCTTGGCGAACGCGACTATCCTGTGGGTACGGATGATTCTCTAAAAGCATCAAAATGCGGCGTGCTACTAGTGGTTGCATAGAAATCTCCGATCAATATTGCTGCGCATCGATAAACTGTTGCTGCCACAGTTCCAGGTTGATGAGTCCCCAAATCAGGGTGCAGTGATCGGCGAAGCCGGTTTCATGTTCCTGTAATAGCTGCGCGATAAAGGGGGCATTGAACAATCCCCGTCGTTGGATCGTTGCTGGCGAGAGCAGGTCGTGCACAAAACTACGTGCGCTGGTACGAAACCACTGCGCGAACGGCAGGGGGAACCCCTGTTTCTTGCGATCGATGATCGACGGCGGGAGTAATGTACGTCCGACCTTCTTCAACAGATACTTACGAGTCAATCGTTTCAGCTTGAGGTATGACGGCAGCGTCGCGGCAAACTCAACCAACTTGTGATCAAGCAATGGGACGCGCGCTTCTACTGAAGCCGCCATGCTCGTCTTATCACCGCGAGCGAGAAGATCGTCAGGAAGCCACAGTTTTGTATCAACATAAAGCATGCGATGAAGCGGGTCCGTCGCCTGGGTATTGCAGAGCTGATGAGCAAAGACACGCTCTGCGGATTGACGTTGCAACGTGTCCTGTAATTCTGGTCTCAGTAACGCCGCCTTTGTTTGGGACGCACACAGCGGAAACCAATTGACCAGCCGGGCGCTCTCCTCTGCCTGACACAGCGCTTGCAGGGCAAGTTTGGGACGGCGCAGGCCAGGAAGATGATTGCTCAACGAAAGTGCAAACGCTTTAGCTGATGGTGGAAGACCCTGGAAAAATGGGGAAAGCCGTTCTCCCGCATAGCGTGCATAGCCGGCGAAAAGTTCATCTCCTCCTTCGCCGGTCAGCACCATCTTGACATGATGTGAGGCAAGTTCAGCCACCATGTAATTCGCCAACGTGGCTTCATCAGCAATCGGTTGATCGAGGTGCCACACAACTTTTGCGGTGAGATCGGTCAAATGCTCTGGACGGATAAGCACTTCGTGATGATCTGTCTGATACCGCTCGGCGATGATACGGGCATAGGGAAGCTCACTTGCTATTTGTCCTTCGTCCACGAAGCCAACGGAGAACGTTTTGACCGGATGATTTAAGAGTTGGCTCATCAACGCGACAATGAGACTGGAGTCGAGCCCGCCACTCAGAAACGCACCAAACGGAACGTCGCTGACGAGATGGAGCCGCACAGATTCACGCAACAGCTCCTCAAGCTGCTCAGCATAGGTTTCCTCTGGTATGTGTCCATTCCGCTGCTCAGGAAAAGAGACATCCCAGTAGGCTCGCGTTTTCACCCCCTGCGCGTC
>JAYVFX010000386.1:0-6513 GCA_043772795.1 Deltaproteobacteria bacterium | reverse complement strand
CCGACAATATCCGCTGTGCGGCGTAGACGCTCGGCATGCGCGGCAACCTGCTCACGGAGATGGACAAACATTTCATACTCAAGCTCTTTACTACGGTCGCTCGCCGAGAGCACCTTCTCTTCAAAGCGTTTGAGTTTCTCAGTCACAAACCGTTCGGCGTTGGTCAACGTTTGGCGGCGTTGGTAGGTTTTGGGGACGAGATTGAGATGTGACTTGGTCACCTCCAAATAATAGCCAAAGACGCGATTGAACCCGACGCGAAGATTAGGAATAGCCGTTCGTTCGCGTTCTTGCTGCTCGAAGGTCGTCAGCCAGTCGGTCCCATCGTTCTGAATAGTACGAAGCTCATCAAGGTCAGCCGACGCCCCAACACGGACCAAGCCACCCTCTTTCGCTACCGCACGGGGTTCATCAACAAGGACGCGTTGGAGGTCAGCGCGAATATCGCCAAGTGGATCAAGGGCCCCGCTCAGCGCACAGAGCAGGGGATCAGCCATAGGCTTCAACAGCTCAAGTATGCGTGGGAGTGGCGTGAGTGAGGAGCGCAAGGCCGAGAGATCTCGGGGCGTGGCGATGGACGAAGTAATGCGAGACGTCAGTCGCTCGAGGTCAAGGATACTCGCGAGGGCTGTACGCAGCTCAGTACGAAGAGACGCTTGGGTCACAAACAGTTCAATAGCGTTCTGGCGCTGCTGGATTTTCTCGATCGTGACTAACGGCTGCAGCAGCCAGTGGCGGAGCCGTCGTTTTCCCATCCGCGTGCGGGTGTGATCCAGCACGGCGAAGAGCGAGGCCGCTTCAGTTCCATCTGCCAGGTTACTTACTATCTCCAAGTTACGTTGTGTTTGTGGATCAAGCCACACGAAGTCTTCACTGCGATACGGCTGTGGTGCTTTCAGATGCGGAACAAACGTGCGCTGCGTCTCGTTGACGTAGGACAACAACGCACTTGCGGCAACGAGCGCACGGCGATGGCGTAAGCCTAACGATTCGACAATGTCGCGACCAAAAGCGCGTGAGAGGTTACTCAGTGCTCGCTTCACAGCAAAATCTTCGGATGAACGAGACGTGACAAAGACTTCTGGGAATCGCGTGTTATCGAACGCCTCTCCCTCTGGCAGGATCACTTCTCGTGGCTGGAATTTGCTCAGCAGATTCGGTAGCTCTGCTGCCGTTGTTTCAGCGATGTGAAACTCCCCGGTTGCCAGTTCGAGAAACGCCGTGCCGATGCGTTCTTTCTCGGTAAACACTGCGGCAAGGGTCTGCTCTTTACCCTCAGTTTCAAAGAGCGTTCCAGGAGTAACCACACGTACCACTTCACGTTGGATGAGGTTGCGTCCACGTTGTGGTCGCTCGGTTTGCTCACAAATTGCGACTTTGTACCCTTTCTCGACCAGGCGAGCGAGATACGTTTCCAAGCGATAGTGCGGCACACCACAGAGGGGAACACGTTGTCGCCCTTTGCCGTGAGGACGAGACGTCAGCGTAATATCCAGCTCGCGCGCTCCGACGGCGGCATCGTCGTAGAACATTTCGTAGAAATCGCCGAGACGAAAGAAGAGCAACGCATCAGGGTGTTGCACTTTCGCTTGATGATACTGCTCCAGCAGATCAGGTTCCGATTCTTTGCGTGGAACAGCCGGTTCGACAGAAGGAGGTTTCTTTTTTACTTTTGCCATCGCTCTGGGCGATTACAAACCATAATCCGCGGGGCGGCACCAGTAACCCAGCCATTCATGGCCCGAGAATTGATGAGCAGGTAAATTTCGCCTACCATGCCTGCTTCGCAGGCATCTCAGTTTTTTAGAGTTTCAGAGTTCAGAGAGATCAGCGTTCAGAGTTTTTCGGGAGCACCACCACCCGAAACCCGCCAGCAGACGAACTACCCTTCCAGTTGTGCCTTCCGCGAGAGGCGCAACGGACGGACTTCTGATCACCCCAGTGGGAATTGCCGCGCAATACATGAAAAGGATTGTCAGGAGTGTCCATCTGTTCTCGTCCATCGCTGAGGTTGTAAGGATACAGAAAGTCAGGTTTGTTGATATCTTTCCCCCACATGCTTCGTGTCAATTCCTGGACGCCTCCTGCCATATCCTCACATCCATACGGCGAGCGATCTTCTGGAAAACAACCCACCGCATTTGTCCAGCGCCATCTTGATACGCCTGGGTTGGCATGCCTATCTTCCCATGTGTTGCCCCCCGGATAGATACGCCCATCGGTTCCTCGCGCTGCTTTCTCCCATTCCGCTTCGCTCGGTAATGTCACCTCCCATCTTTCGCGCTGCGCACGATCGCGTACTGCCGCTGGAGTGCCCTCACCGTTATGTAACTGTTCCGTCAACCACTCACAATACTTCCGCGCGTCATGCCACGACACATATACGACTGGGTGATTAGATATCCCGTGCAAACAATCCTTGTCCGCTGGCTCATAGTTGGCCTCCGTAACAAAAGCTGCAAACTGCGCCACCGTTACCGGATAACGAGCGATGTAGTAGCGCGGTAATATCACTTCGTGTTGTGGTTGCTCTCTTCTTTCGGATTCTTCATCCTTTGCCGGGTCGCTGCCCATGACAAATGGTCCGGCGGGTATTTCGATAAAGCCCAACAACGGTTCGTCAGGTAGATAATATGCATCAGCACGAAACCGCGGGTCACCAATGATTGCCAAGGCATCACCGGCCTGCACACGATCAATAGGCGGCAGAGCACCATGAGTGAGGATACAGGTCAGCCAGCGGCGGATACGTTCAACCTTCTGACGGTTGCGTTCGACAATCTGTTGGAGACTATTGTTCTCAATCAGTACCTGCGCGGCTAACAATGCACCCCAATAGCCCCGTTCATCGTCTGTCTTCTTTTCCGGTGGTTCGTCGAAACATAGCGCTTCGACCAGTGCCCAGACATTGGTCGCTGCACCCCTCACTGCTTTTGCTCCAGCCAGCAGTGTTACTTCTCGCCAACGATTTGGTTCCGTACGCAATAAATCAGCGATGTTGTCAGGAAAATCCGCCTGATCAGTAAGATGACACGCTGCCAGATATTCCTGAAACGTGCGGTGAGGAAAAGCATAAATCCCGACGCCACGGGGCTCCAAGATTCCAGCGCGATCCCGCAGATAAGTAATTAACTGCCCCGGGTTTACATTGAGTCCTAGATCGAGCCGCAGTAAACCGTTAACCAATGGCGCTTCGGCAATATCCGCAGTGCCCATCAGCGACGGTTGGTCACAATGAGCGTGGAAGGCCAGCCGATTGAGTAATTGGCGCATCTTCTTGTGATCCACTCGCAACCATTCAATTAGGCTCGGCTCAGCGACTTCATAGGTGCCATCAGGTAATCGTTTGAACTTTTGTCTATCCCACTGATCGAGCAGCAACTCAACCGCATCAGCATAGAGTTCTTCGCGTTGCTCCGGCAGCGTACCGCCGCGCCACGCATGGAGTGAGGCTATCAATGTCAGTAGAAGCGGGCGCGTCGCCATTTCCAAAAGGCGTGGGTTGCACTCAATGGCGGTATTGAGCTGAACTGCTCGGTCCCTCATGTCATCCGCTGTAAGTTTACGCACCTGCCCAACAAAGGCATACCAACGTTCGACAAAGGTGCGAATCTGCACAGGACTAAATGGTGCCAGCACCGCTTCAGCAAAACCGCGCAGCTTCCAATCCTGTTGTTGATAGGCATAGGTTCGGCTGGTGACTAGTATTCGCACTTTGGGAAAAGTGGCAGCAAACTGTTCTACTGCTGTTTTCACCTGTACTCGGCGGGCATCGGCTTCAGGCACTTCATCTAGCCCATCTAGTAACAGCAGGCCGCCTTGGGTTAGGAGTTCCATACGCAGCGGGCCAGCAAAATCACGCACCGTTTCTGGCAACTCTGTGATAAGAAAGTTCAACAACGTATCGCTATTCACTGCCTGATTAGCGTCTAAGAAGGCTAAGCTACGGGCGACAAACTCACGCAGGACGACACGTAATGGCAACAACACTCCATGACTCCAGGGTTGGGGTTGCAATCTTTTTCCCTTGTCAAAGCTCTCATCGTCTTCTGTCAGCGGGGTACGCAGCACTTCCAGATTAGCTTCAGTACGGTGCAGTAATTCCCCAACCATACACAGAGCCAAAAAGTTGACAAAGGTCGACTTGCCACTGCCCGAATCCCCCAGTAAAGCCAGACGTGGTTCAGCATCTAGCACTGCAAGTGCTGAAAGACGCCTTTGTTCACCCTCCTGGCGAAGCAGGTGTTCTTCGGTCGCTTCTGGTCGCTGACTCATGAGGGCCGTGTAGACGGCAGCGATATCGACGTCGCGACGACTTTCCTCATAAATGCTTTGGCGGTCCACTCCACTGAGTGGTACGGCACGGACTTGTTCCATCAGCCACGCTAGGTACGCCTCACGTAAGCTGTCCTGCCGAGCCACGCGAAGGGACGTTTGCTGTTGCAACCAGGCAGTAAGATGCTGTCGTACAAGTTTTTCAAACTGGGCTTTCCCTTTGTAGGACCACCACAAACCTTCTTTGGGAAACTGCCTTTGAAATTCTAGTACCTGCTTCCACTGGTCCGCCTCTTCTGGAGTTTTAGGCACTGCCGCCTTCTGGTTGAAATACACCATAATCTGGGGCCTTTGGGTCTGTTTCCACGTTTCGTACGCCAGTTGAAATTCATGTTCCGTACCTGTCATGCCATCTAGCATGGGGGAACCAAAGCGCTTCCAGAAGATCCCAACAAAGAGGTCACATTCGGAAATGCGGAGGACCGCGTCGATCAAACCTTGTGGCCCATCGGCATGAAAGCCCGCGTAGGTATCGGCTTCCCAACGCGACACTTCCAGACGCACACCACGATCTTTGGCAATACCTTGGTTAATGTCGTCAATAATGCCTTTCAACTCATCACGCTCGGACTTCACATCACTTGGTGAAGCAACCACCACTCGCAAACTCATTATCCCTTTTAGCCCTGGGCGACTCCTCTGAATGTATAGGCGCTCTCCCAGAATAAAATCCTCGCTTCGCCGCTCGATCCAGCGCTGGGCTTCAGCCAACGCAGCTCCTCGTAACAAAGCACTCTCGTCACGGTTACGCTCCCACTCAGCCAGATTTACTCGCAGATTCTGGCGCCAGAGCAAGAACTCCCGGTCTTCACTGATCCACATCTGTAACCGTTCCCACCCTTGGAGGAGGTCATCGTCAGCGATTTGAAGCGTCTCCGCCGACGAGGATGAAGGGTCTATCTCGCGCAATAACAATTGGGCGTCACAGAATTTCTGGACCACTGGTCCGCCTGAGACGGCAATGTCACTGAATCGCACGCGCTGGCGGGTATTCCCACCAACCTCTTCCGGTCGTGCAACTCTTATTAAGCGAGTAAAGACGCGTCGCGCTATGATTTGCTCTACTGAAGAGAGGCGAGCGAAAACTGTCTCGGCAAGGTGGTTGAGTTGCTTCAACGGATTAGCTTCTACAGGTTTTCCTTCGTAACGCGCCAGAATTTCTCGACGCTCAGCATCGGTCGGAAGGATAAACTGGGTTACCTCTCCATCAGTGAGGTATGCAGTCAGTCGCTCTGCTGAGGCCAACAGAGAGGTAATCTGTCGATCTCTATCACCAAAGGTGGAAAGAATTTCTTCGTACGCATAGTAAGGAACGTAGGGAACAGGAACTTCCCCCCAATACTGTTCCCCCTTGCCCTGCCAGAGATAATCAGGAAACTGGCGAAATTTTTTCTTTGCGAAATCAGTCCTGAAGCTCAGTTTATTCTTTTCCGCATTTTCAAGACGCATCGGGACAGGGAATATATGGAGCCCATCTTTCCCACGTTGTTCATAAACTGAAGTGGCTACTGCACTCGCACCTTCGATGCTTTGGTTATTCAGCGTAAAACAGACTACTAAGATGTCCGGCATTTGCACAGTACAGATGCCAGCAGTATCGCTGACACCCGTGCGGCTATCTATGAGAATATAGTCGTACTCTGCACGCATCTTCTTCTTCGCAGCTTCGAGGAACACCCCACCCCCGAGGCGTTCGTAAAAATTCTGCCAATTGAACGAATTGACCCGAGAAGAATACGCTGGTCCCTGCCTACCAGCTGGAATAAGATCGAGTGCGCCTCCCTCAGCGAAGGGCCAATCCAGCGAGACAGCATATTGAGTGATATCGGCCTGTGAAATGTACCAATCGTGAGGAACAGTCTCACCGTTTCCATGCGGCTTGATAGCTTCCGTCGCATAATCATAAACGAAGTCGATTAATCCTTCAGAAGAGGTCAGATCCTCATCAAGGAGAAATGGGCGAAATAATGGTGTACTCCTGGCGCTTCGAGATCCCAGTCGATCACGAGAACACGCTTCTCATTGGCAGCAAGAATCCAGGCAACGTTGGCAAGGGCCATGGAGCGACCTGTGCCACCCTTGTAGGAATAAAAGGTGATGATCTTCCCTGGAAGTTTCTCCGTCATTTTGGACTCCCACTGCTTGACCCGTTGATGTTGGGTTGTTCGTAGCCGCCGG
>JAYVFX010000385.1:0-10790 GCA_043772795.1 Deltaproteobacteria bacterium | reverse complement strand
GACCATCGGCGTGCCGTCGTAATCACGCTGGACCGAGATGAAGCCATTGCCGAGGCGCTGGGCCGAGAAACCACAGCCACCACTATCCATCGCTTCATTGAGAATGCGGCACATCTCCTGCTGTTCTTTCTCGGTCGCAGGACGACTCTTTGCTGCTTCGAGCCCCATGACCCAAATCATGACCGGCGCTAGCGGCACGTAGCTCAGGACGTTAACGCCTTTGGGCGTACGATCCAGGAAGTTGAGCCAATCGGGGAACGTCACCCAGTCCCACTTCATCCCCGCTTTCATCGACTCGAAAGGAATCGCTTCGACGCGTGACATCGTCAACATGGCACGGTCACGCAGCTCTGGTTTGCAGGGAGCAAAACCAAACCCGCAGTTACCGAGCACTAACGAGGTCACCCCATGCCAACTCCCGATCGTACAGTAGGGGTCCCAGTTGATCTGGGCATCGTAGTGAGTGTGCAGATCGACGAAACCCGGCACGACGTAGAGTCCGTGCGCGTCCAGGACCTTCGTGGCATCACTCGCCTTGAGCTTGCCCATTTCGGCAATTTTTCCATCCTTAATACCAACGTCGCCGAGGTAACGCGGGCTCCGCGTTCCATCGACGATCGTTCCACCTTTAATAACCGTATCAAACGTAGGCATATAGCCCTCCTTCAAACTTCGTGAATTCGATTGAATTGAACGTTCACTCAGACTTTCTCTGACCATGCCACACGGCAAAGACGCAGTCTAGAGTCTGTCAGTCTGGAGTCAAGACACGTCAAGACATGTCCGCAGTCCGAGGTCAGGAACCAGTAGCCAGTAGTCAGTAGTCAATAGTCAGTAGTCAGCATTCAGTAGTCAGTAGAGAAAAAGAAATGCTGTCATGCTGACTACTGACTACTTCTTCTAGAATTGAAAAATGACACTAAAGATCGTCTCATGACGGCTGTCGCCCGGGCGCCCAAACCGGTCACCAATAGACCACGGGCCTGGATCATGCGAATGGATCCGCCAATAAAAGTCTTGCGTGAGGCGGAAGATAAGGTGATTCGAAAATAGATAATCCATTGAGATACGGTTATAGGCTCCCGTTGACACTGGATCAAAAGCAAACACGACCAACGGCTGCCACAAACCACCTGGCCCGTAGCTCGTCGAGGCTGACAACGTCGCCACAACTTCATCCTGATTGATCTTGTCCGTCAGGGTACTGATATACCGATCAGGAATCACGCGATTGTCAATGATCGCATGGTGGACTGACGAGGCTCCACGGTAGAAGCGATTGTAGTTGAGATAGTGCCGCCAGAAGAATTGGCCCGAAATAAAAAAGGTCCGGATTTTGTTGAGCGGGCGAATCCAGGTGGGCCGGTCGAACGCTAACATCACCACCGTCCGCCGGGCAGTTTCAAAACTATCGTTGTCCGCATCGAACCGCCGGGAGATGCCACTCTTGAGCCGCACGGGGACCCCGGTACTCAATGCGGTTTCGACCCGAAACACCGCTTGGGTGTATTTTTCTTCCGAATAATTGGCCGCAAACCCGGCCACGTGAGACCGCGCATTCACCGTGTTCACGACTGAGCAGATAGTCTCCACAGGACACCGTTGTCGCGCCGCCAGATCACGCCTAATTTTCAGTCCCGTGTCACCAAAAGTAAAGAAATAGTTCAAGCTAAAGTCGATACCGTGCCAAATACCTTTAAAGCGCATGCCCCCCTGGCTACTCTCCAATCCCTTATCCGGCTTGCGGTCAATCACGGTGGTCTGGAGGTCAAAGAGTTGGCCGTTACTCACTACTGAGTTCGCCCTCGCTCGCAGCCCATGGCCAATGAATGCCCACGGACGCCGCGGGTCGGTCGCAGTTTTGCTACGCTGAAAGTCCCACGGAATCCAAATCGCCTCGGCAAAGGACTCTTCTAACGGCCCGATCTTGCCAATGTCATAGATTGCTCGCACCATCCACAACGGGATGCGAATATCTTCCCAGGATTCCCGACTCCAATGCCACCGTAAATCGAGTGGATTGATTACATCAAGGGCACGGAAGTTATCGGTCTCGCCCCAAACTACCTGTTGCCGTCCGACGCGCAACGAAAATGGCGGAATCGCCGTGTCGAGATAGACTTCCCGCAGCTTATACTCGAACTTCCGCTTCTCCCGCTCCTGAACCGTAAATTTGTCGCTAAAGGCGTCGCCAATATCGTAAATCGAGTCGTACACGCCGCGCCCAATCACCATCAGTGAAGCATCTTCTAACGGCCCAGTCGAAAGCCAACCGAAGGCTCGCCCCTCCTGGAGAAAATGATACTTACCTTCAATCTGAGCGGTATTGCGTTGCAAAATAAACTTTGCCCCCTGAAAGTTGGGGGTCCGCAGAATGTTTTGCGCCTGTACGAATCCTTCAATTTCGAGGTCTGGGCTGAGCGCAATGATGCTCCAAGATCGTAGCGGGAAGAGGGCTGAGAGGAAAGCAACAACGATAACAAGAACTTTCCCTAAAAAGCGACCATCCAGGCCGCTTCGATTCGCGAGTCAGCGAATTTTCCCACCGACCACCCACAACATACTCCATACACAAGACATATCTTTAGGCTCCTTCTTCACAAATCAGATCACAAAAATGTATCGGAGAAGCAGCGACAGAGAGAAACGGAAACAGAAGAGGTATGCTGGTTCCCCTATCCCCTACGACTCATAGCGAGGCTCAGGTCTCATAACTTTGTAGTCTTAATATGAGACCCGATAGTTATCAAGTAGACGAGCTCAGCTGAGTGCCCACATTCGGTGGGTAATGATTGCTAGGCCTGCCATCGGCTGCCACGAAGAAATGCGAAGGAAAACGACAAGATTACGCGCTTAGGTCTCCTCGTGAAGAAACAATAGATAGCTGGGATTTTCCTTCCCCAACAATCATCACCTTGGCAAGAAACTCGGTGCCGTAGGCAGGACGAAAATGCCGAAGGTATCTTAGTGGAGGGAATTTTACTAATAAGCCCTCAATTTGATTCTTCTTTTTTCCTACATTGAGGAACCAGGACGCTGGCAACAGCGATAAATTTTTCGCTTTTTCTGCCTTGGTAGGAATAGGAACGACACCTCACATCAGGTGTCAGCGGCATCGCAATGAACTATTTCTGTCTCTGTCACAAGATAGTGAACACATTCATCTTCAGCCCCAGCCGGAATCTCGGGGAGAAGCTGGCATGCAAAAGTTAGGGCAACACGGACGGCATTAACCAGTGGGCCCCGAAAGGCACGGTCGTAGTACCCTTTACCACGCCCGAGGCGGTGCCCTCTCCTGTCAAACCCAACTCCAGGAGTCAACACAACATCAGTCGTCTGCAATGTAGTGAGCAGGTCGTTACCTGGCGGAATCGGAATATTGAACGTGCCGGGAATGAGCGGAACATCAGGGAATCGTCGCACAAACTCTAGGTCAGCACGATCCGTGGTGATGCGGGGATAGTACACCGCTTTGCCTTGCTGCACTGCCTCTTGCCAGACCGCTTCAGTCTGTATTTCGTCGGTTTCGGCACTATACAGAACAATCGTCTGCGCACGAAGGAAGGGAGGAAACATGCGGAGGTGAGCAAGAATGCGTTGACTCGCATCATTCACTTCTTGTGCGGAAAGTTGACGACGCTTTTTCAACAGCAGCGAACGAAGACGGGGTTTTTTAGTCGGCATGGGAACGCTCTTGCGTGACGAAGAAGGGCGAAACAGCGAAAAGGGTAAACGGCGAAAAGGGTAAACGGGTAAACGGCAATGGAAAAATGTGGAAGAACTTTTTTTCCTGTCTTTCCCATTTCGCCATTTCCCCTTTGACCCATTTCGCCATTCTCTTATCCCCGCTCCGGAAGCATAAACGTCGCCTCGCCAACGAGAATCTTCTCGCCCTTGTGGTTCTGTTGCCAGATCTGGCAGTCAACGCGGGGTTCGTCGTTCTCGTGGTATTTCCGGGTGACCGTTCCTCCGCAGGTCAGCATATCGCCGGGAAAAACATTGGCGGCAAAACGAATCTTGGTTTTGCGCAAATCCCACGGACGATGCAACCAATCCGTCAGAAATCTATAGAGATAAGTTTCGTTGAGTGGCCCCTGCTGAACGACATCAGGCATACCGCGTTCACGGGCATAAACACGGTCAAGATGAAGAGGGTTGGTATCCCGGAGAATGATGGCAATAGGAATGTGTTTGTAGCGGTCCATCGGGCCGTAGGTTGCACTTGGAATGGCCAGGCCTTCCTGAATCTCGTCAAAATACATTTTTGTCCGCGTATCCATGAGCCGCCTCTCTCTCTCTGGCTGTTCTCCTCACTTGAAGAGGATGTACGCCTGCGCTCCCCGTACGGCGAACGCGCCGTGTTCATCACTTACTGTGAATTTTACCTGCACAACATCGAACGGCCGTTTTCCTTGTTTTTCGTATACATCAGACACTGAGCTGTGAATCGTCAATGTCTCCCCGACGTACAGCGGACGCAGATACTCCAACTCTTGTTCGCCAAACATGGCAGTACCGGTTGCATAATCGAAATAAAAGTCTTCTTTCCAATCAAACGCACGCAAGAGGCCCAGCACTGCTATATATGGCGCAAACGACGGAGGAATCACGCGTCGTTCATATCCAATCGCTTGGGCTGCACCGTCACTGGTAAAGGCCGGATGCGCTTCTTCAGCAACGGGCAAATAATCTTTGATGTCCTCTTCACTGATGCGGTACTGTACGACACGCAGCACTTTTCCGATGATCGTTCTTCGGTCCGGCGTCATGGACATCGTCCCTCCCCTCCTGAAACTACGCGTGCTATTGTACGTCAGTGAAATGCGCTGTAAATGCCGATACGAAATAGTTTGAAGTTTCAGGTTTGAAAACTCAAGCTTCAAAACCTAACCGGTAAACTTTGAACTTTAAACCTTGAACCTTAAACAAGGAGGCAGGTGTCCTGCGCTGTCCGGAACCGGAATACACAGTAGCGTGCGCCATGCGCACGAAAATAACGACACACCAGAAGTCGTGCGCGCAGCGCACGCTGGGGGCCTCGCAATGACAGGTGGGTCCTAGCTTTTATGCGCGGGCATTAATGCCCGCGCTACACAACTGCGCCGGATAAATCCGGCTTTTCAGCCCCGTTTATGGGGCGGTGGCATGTAGCCCGGCGATTCATCGCCGGGAACAAGGGAGGCCAGCAAATCCGCAATTTCTGACCGCGCGGAATCTTACTTCCCAAACGCCGCCGTCACTAATTCAGTATCTAGATACTCTGTCACTTGTTGTACCTTCCCGTTGGCGATACGGAAGATCTGGCAATACGTATTGTTGTACGGCTTGCCAGTCTTGGTGGTCGACTTACCGCGCGCTTGCATCGCCACGAAGTCGCCTTCAGCAATAAAATTGTCTGGAGTGATGGTCAGTCCGCCTTCAAGTTGCGCAGACAACGGCCCCAAGACTTTATTGATGAGATCTTGCTTACCATTACAAGTCAGGGAATACTTCGTCGTGCCGACAATCGTAAACTGCACATCGTCAGCCATGCTGTTAAGAAACGCTGGAGCGTTCCCCTTCGACAACTCAGCAAACATATCTTGAATCAGTTTCTTATTTTCTGCTGCACCCATATGACGTACCTCCTTTGTCTCACTAGCAAAAATTTAGGTCTGTGCCATCGACTGTATGCCTGCGTTCTGCGCTCAGTCAAGTCATCACGTGTTTACATGCCGCTGTGATCTCAACATATGCTCAGGTTACTTGGCGGCGGCCGCCGTTCCCATAGAGATCAGGGTCTGAGCCGCTCTCTTACTTTTCTCCTGCTTCACTCGTTTCTCGTACATCACAATCGGAATAAGAATCAGCGTTGCGATTACTGCCCCAACCGCCAAGCTCACAAATCCCCACCAAAAAGTCCCAGTTTGGTCATAGGAATACCCCATAATCAGAGGGCCTACGATTCCTCCCAAACCGCCACACACACCAGAAAAGATCGCCACAGCCACACCTAACGCTTCGGCAGGCAGCAAATCAAAGAGCAGGACAATCAGGCTGTTGACCGCAGCAGCATTCACAAATAGTGCAACACTCATCCAAAGAATGACGAGAGAGACGTCATGGCTCACCACCAATCCTATAATCGCCGGCCCGGTGACAATACTAGCGCAAAGCGCCACAGTTCCCCGGCTTCCCAAACGGTCACCGACATAGCCACCAGCGAGAGATCCCACAAGGGCAGCAATGTACGGTATGATTAGATACAGACCGCTTTTCATCACTGTGTAGCCACGATCCTTGACCAAGTATCCAGGGAGCCAACTCAGGTTGGTAAAAAATGTCCCTAAGGCGAAGAAACTCACCGCACACAGTCCCCAATAGGCGGGAGTATGTAAAAGGAGCGCAAACGCTTCACGAAACGAAAGAGGATGCGCAGCGTCGCGCGTAGGATCAAACGTCACCCGATCTTTGGCAAGCGCCTCTTCCACGAACGTGCGCTCTTGCGGTGAGATCCACGGATGATCTCGCGGATGGTCGTAAACCACCAACCAAAAACAAGCGACGCCAAGGACACTGAGCACTCCAGTGCCATAGAACATGACGCGCCACCCCCAGCTATCAATAAGCCAGCTCACCAGGGGCATCCCCAAGATCAACCCCAAATAGCCACATCCGATAGCAACGCCATAGACACGACCACGTTCATGAGGCAACACCCAGTGATTCTCTAACTTATGAGTAGGATTCGCGACCGCTCCTTCGCAGGCGCCAAATAATCCACGGATGAGAGCCAGTTGCCAGAGTGTCGTACACACTCCCGTCAGTACCGTGAACACACACCACGCCAGGAACATAACCGATGCCCACGTGCGGATAGTCCAATGATCAGCGGCCAGTCCTCCGCCAAGCTGCCCGGCCATGTACCCCCAGTAGTACATACTGAGGACAATGCCCATCTCTACACCGTTCAGTTTGAGTTCATCCATGAGATATGGCGCAGCCAGCGAAATGTTCACCCGATCAAGAAAGAGAAAGAACATCGTCAGCCAGACGGCTCCCATCACGACAAAACGGAATCGCGGCACTAGTCCCTCCTCTTTCCCGGCTGCAACTTCAACTATTACGTTTTACGTATTACATTTCACGTTCCGCGCAATGCGCATCACGATATAGGCGTTACGCCTTATAACGCTTTCACTTTCGGATACTCACCCACTTCCAGCCCAAACGACTCGGCTTGATGCAACAGGTCGAGGGCATTTCTCACATGAGCATAATCAATCATCATGCCATCGTACGTCACCGCAGCTTTGCCAGCGCGTTCGGCCTCGTCCATCGCCCGCAGGATGCCTTTGTTCCATTCGATCTCTTCTTTCGATGGCGAGAAGATCTCGTTGGCAATTGGCACAGCGGATGGATGGATCAGCAGAGAACCACGATAACCAATCTCACGAACGCGTTGCAGTTGTGCTCGGACTAGTTCGAGGTCGCTCACTTCAAGTGATCCCGCGGCTAACGGATATTCAATACCTGCTGCACGTGCAGCCAAGAGGACATGCGAAGCAAGATAGAGTGTCTCAAAGCCACTTCGAGTCCAGCGATAGCCGATTGCTTTGGTGACATCGCCTGAACGCGCACCGACACCTCCGATGATATTGCCCATGCGCTTACACGCGCTGACAATCTCATACGCATTCATGAGGCCTTTCGCGGTCTCTGGAATGGCGAGGATTTCAACCGAGCCGATCGGTAATCCAGCTTTGCGCTCGAAGAACTCAATCCAGGCATCGACCTTGAGAATTTCTTCAGCTTTTTCCAGTTTTGGCACAGCCACAGCGACAAGCCCTGGAACCACGACGGCTTCGATGTCTTCACCAGTCAGACCAGTATCGACACCGTTCACACGTACGACGATGGGCATGCCGCGCTTATGTGAGCGTTCGATGCCAGCGCGAACGATCGGGCGAGCCTCGGCTTTTTCGGCAATCGGCACCGCATCTTCAAGGTCGATGATCAGCGCGTCAGGTCCATACTTCGGTGCTTTATCGATCCATTCGGCACGATTGCCAGGAACGAACAAAATCGAGCGGTAGAGTTTCATGAGTCATTTCCCTCCAGCAGAGATATCGGCAACTGTTCGGAGGGCTTACTCTGTCTAGAGGTCGGTCGTCAAGGGTTGCGCCCCAGATTCAGTCTGAACTTATGATTCTCGAAAAGCCGAAAGGCTTTTTCGGAAACCTCACTCAGCGAAACGTCAAGCGTCGTGATGGCTGCAGATGGTGTATCGTGCCACACGTCTAGCAAGTCTCCTCCGTATCCGGATGACAGCAGGAAAGTCAGCGTTGCGTAGAGTTCGCGCGTGGCATCAATTGCATCTTGCTCTTCTTGATGCCAATCCACAGGTTCCCCGAATCCCAGTTCGATAGAATAGAGGTGCCGGAAAGTACAGCTACACTCAGATTTCGAGCCCACATACCAGTGGTTCGGGAAATCGAGGAGACGAATGGCAGAATCAGAGCGAGGATTAACTATTTTCTTGAACCGTAGGAGTTCAGTGTTCCGAGTAGTCAAGTCTTCCTGGCTATCAGTAGATATGTACACTTCGTAACACATGGGTTTATAAGACCTAACTGCTGGGTGGTTGTCAAGTTAATTCTCGCTCGGCTCGTGGACAAACGGAATGATCAGCCAACACAATGCGGTTCCTAACGTGCTGATAAGAATCAGCGGTGAAAACCCAGCGGACTCATACAGCCAACCGCCGAAGACACCTCCACTACTCGCGCCAAGATTTAACGTCGCCATCAGCAAGGCAAATACCGTGCCCGCCGCGCGTACTGGGCAGGTGCGGGCGGCGAGGTCGAGTACAGCCAGATGTGTGACCTGATTGATCATGCCGGAGAAGAAGAACAGGCCGACCGCTGAACGTGGCCCGACCAAACCCAAGAAACTGAGAGTTGATAATACGCCGAGTACAACCGCAATGGACAGAAGCCTACGCAGCGGTACCGCGCGGCCGTAGAGCAAAAAGAATAGCGCACCGACGACGCTTCCCGTCTGCGCGATTGCTCCTAGCGTACCAATAAAGATCTTGGAAAATTGGAGGACATCTGTTTCGTAATACAACAATGGAGTACCAAAAGACGGACTGAAGTTCCACAGAAAAAGAAATGCCGCGCTGGTCCACAGCATCGGAGTACGGATCGCATGACGAAGGACAGAGAGAGTATCGACACGAGTGACCTGCGAACCGGCAACGCGCGGCTCGCGCACCAGACTAAGAGTGATAAACACAAGTATCAGCGGAAAACTAATAGCAAGCAAGAACACCCTATGCACCGACACGTAGGTTGCCAAATACCCGCCGAAAAACTGCGCCAAGATAAGGGCAAAACTCAGCGCGGCCCATTGAATGGCCTGAAAACTGCCGGTGAGCCTCAGCGGGCGACCAGTTTCGACCATCAATGCGTCGGTCATGACATCCGTAAACGCCAACGAAACAGCACAAATCGTGAGAAAACACAGCAACCTTGTGTACGAGGGCGAGAAGAGTACCAGCATCGACCAGCAACTTGCTCCGATCAGTGCCATGAGTACAAGATAACTTTTCCGATGATAACCAACGAAGGGAACACTGTCGGAGAGAAAACCATAGAGCGGTTTCAGCGTCCATCCGAGTCCGACGGTCGCCCAGAAAACCCCGGCATCAGCGGCAGAAAGCTGGAAGTGCTCTTTGAGCAGATACTGCACCGGTTGGTGCGTAAGTCCGGAGGAAAGATCGGCGAACCCCTGGAGGAAATAGGTGATCCCGAAGAAATAGGCGAATCGACGAACATCAGGATGTCGCAACGGTAACGGAGTCAGAAGCAAAGAGGGCATGAACGAAAACAACCAACAGACGTACTGGCGCGTTAGGCTGATGCGCTCGGGCGTGCTTTCATGGCGGCATACCAGCGCTGGAGATTGCTCCAAGCAGGATCAAGGGTAAACTCCCCGTGATGGGCCGTTTCAAGGCCGATGAACAACGTGATATCGGCGAGGGAGAACGGACCGGCGAGCCAATCCTTACCCTGGAGTCCCTCGTTAATCAACGCGAGCCGTGCGAGCAGCGTCTGTCGCGCCTGCGCCGAGACATCGCCTTTCGACAAGACCATACGCGAAGCAGCAAGGTACACACCAATTTCACAGCGCCGGTCCCACATACGCACGAGCGCACGCTGCACCGGTGTGGGTCCGAGCAGCGGTGGTTCTGGATACAGTTCTTCCAAGTACTCAATGATGGCCAGCGATTCGGCGATCACTGTGCCGTCGCCTAATTCCAAGATGGGCACGCCAGCGAAGGGATTCTTTTGCCGAAACTCGGGAGTCCGTTGCTCGCCACCACGCAGATCAAGTTCCTTAATGGGAAGCTGTAGACCTTTCTCTGCGAGATAGACCCGCATCTTGCGAGGATTCGGTGCGCGTTTGGTATCGAGATACAAGAGCATAATGTCCTCCTTCATCCGGACGAGTAGCGGTGATTGCTATCCGTGGGTATACCGTGTAGGAGGCGAAAAGGCAAAAGGGAATACGGGAAAAATAAGAGAGACCGCTATGGATGTGTTAGTGACCTGTCCATCGCAGCGCGACCGCAACGCGTTGACAGCCATCGAAGGCTACCGCTTTCATTTGCTCGACGCCAAGCTCAGCCCGCGGACACCGTCGCCAGATCTCGATCTACTGGCCTATGTTGATCAGTGCCGTGAGTATATCCGCACGCATCATATCGACGCGATTTTCTACTCGCGCGATGTCGCCGATATTGTCGC
>JAYVFX010000384.1:0-10903 GCA_043772795.1 Deltaproteobacteria bacterium | reverse complement strand
TGTTGCGCAAGAGGAACTGTTGACTGCATGCTGGCCTAACACGCGCATTAGCGCGACCGCAGTGCGCGTGTGCATCCGCGAGATTCGTACTACACTAGGAGATGTACCAAACTCCCCACAATTTATTGAAACTATTCCTCGCCGCGGGTATCGGTTTATTGCTCCGCTCACCACCACACTGCCAGTTGCAAGTTCTCAGTTTCAATTTCCACGTATTCTCCAAACCCCGCACTCCCAACTCTCAGCTCCTCTGGTAGGCCGAGAAACCGAACTCGGACAGCTTCACCGATGCTTAGAAAAATCTTCGCATGGTGAGCAGCAGCTTGTGTTCATCACCGGAGAGCCTGGCATTGGTAAAACAGCCCTGGTTGGGACCTTTCTCCAGCAATTGGCCGCCGACGCACGCGTGCAACTCGCGTATGGCCAATGCGTAGAATACTACGGTACCGGCGAACCGTACTTACCGGTCTTGGAAGCGGTGGAGCGTTTGTGTCAGCAAGAGGGAGAACGGCTGGTTGCCTTATTGCGTCAACATGCGCCCATGTGGTTGGCACAAATGCCCTCGCTGCTAAAGCCGGCAGAACGTGAACAACTGCAGCGAGAGATATTCGGTGCCGCACGTGAGCGCATGCTGCGCGAAGCATCACGAGCGGTAGAAGTATTAACTGCCAATCGCGGACTAGTCCTGGTACTCGAAGATCTCCAATGGAGTGATCCTTCGACTGTGGAACTATTATCTGCGCTGGCGCGACCAGTCCGAGGCGAAAAGCTGTTGCTCATCGGCACCTATCGTCCATCGGAAATTCTGGCACAAAAGCATCCGCTACAAAACGTTAAGAGTGAATTGCAACTGCACGGGCAGTGTCAGGAACTTCCGCTCCCTTTGCTGACAGAAGACTCCATTGCGCAATATCTCGCACTCAGGTTTTCTCAGAATCCTCATGATACGAATATTCTGCAAGATTTCGCAGCGCTGTTGTACCAACAGACCGAAGGAAACCCACTTTTTATGGTGAGCATCCTGCAACACCTAGAACAACAACAAGTGCTACTTCAACAAGATGGGCGCTGGGCAGCCGGGGTTGAAAAAGAGAGCATCGAGCGCAGCATCCCAGAAAGTATCGAGCAGTTCATCGTTCAGCAATTTTCCCGGCTCAGTACGGCAGAACAACAACTCTTAGAAACAGCCAGTGTGGCCGGTGCTGAATTCTCTGTCGCGGCACTCACCACGGACATGCACAACGCTGATATAGTAACACTGGAAACCTGCTGTACCGATTTAGCGCGCCGCCTGCAATTTTTGCAACCACGCGGAACCGAAGATTGGCCAGATGGAACAGTAGCAGCACGATATGGTTTTGTACATGCACTGTATCAAGAAGTCCTCTACAACCGTATTCCCACAACGCGGCGTAGCCAACTTCACAATCAGATTGGCAAGCGTAAGGAACAAGGATACCAGGAACGGGCTGAGGAGATTGCGGCTGAATTGGCTTTACATTTTGCCGAAGGACGAAATTATCCGAAGGCGGTTCACTACCTAAGCCAAGCGGGACAGGTAGCGTTACGACGTTACGCACACCAAGAGGCCATCGCTTACTTTACCAAGGGATTAGAGTTGCTCAAAACCCCGCCGAAGACACCAGAGCACACCCGCCAAGAATTGCTGCTCAACTTCGCCCTAGCTGTGTCGCTGTCGTCTACCAAGGGTTTTGGCGCTGCGGAAACGGCGGAGGTCTACACACGAGTACGAGCGCTCTCCGACCAATTTCCAGATGACTCTGGCCTCTTTCAAGCACTGCAGGGTGAATGGGCGTTAGCACTTATGCAGGGAGCACTACCCAAAGCCCAGGCGTTAGCGCAGCAGATCATGTCATTGGCCGAAAGCAACAAGAATCCGACGTTCTTACAGGATGCAAATATGTTTGTCGGAGTGACAGCGCTTTTTCGAGGCGAACTAACCAATGCCCGTCGTTTTTTGGAGAAGAATATTGCGTCCGCCCAGTTGCCAGCCCAAGAGGCATACGATTTCTTTGAAGCGGCCGTCGCGGCTGTGGCGTGTCGCTGTATGATCTCCTGGGTATATTGGCTCCTTGGCAGTCCCAACAAGGCCATCAGGATGAGCGAAGAAGCGCTCGCTCTCGCACAAAAGCACGATCCCGTATTCAGTCTGACGTTGGGTCATGTACTGACAGTACAGCTGTATCAATTGCACCGTGATGAAACGAATGTCGCGAAACAGGTGGAGACCGCCATCGCCCTCGCACGGAAGCACGGGATGGAGTTTTGGGTAACAATGGCCTCTGTCTGGAGAGGTTGGGTGCTCGCAGAGCAGGGCCAGGTTGAAAGTGGGATTCGTACGATACGATCTGGACTCGAAGCTCTCGGCACATCCCAGGCCGAACTCGTCCGCCCTTATTTTTTGGGACTTCTCGCTGAAGCCCTCGGAAAGTCTGGGCAACATCAGCAAGGGCAGACGTTCATTGCGGAGGCGCTCGAGGTGGTAGAGAAAACTGAGGCAGTTTGGTACAAGGCGGAATTATTCCGTCTCAAAGGAGATCTCACTCTACATGATCTGGAGCAACGCAGAGCAAACCCAGGGACCAAGAGTCTCCTTGAAGCAAGAAAAATACAACACAAATTAACGACACAAGCGAAAATTTGCTTCGACGAGGCCATCAAGATTGCTCGTGAACAAAAGGCTAGGTCACTGGAACTACGGGCGACAACGAGCCTTGCACGGCTGTGGCAGCAGCAAGGCAAGACCAACCAAGCTCACAAGGTGTTGTCTAAGATCTACAACTGGTTCACCGAAGGGTTTGACACGAAGGATTTGCAAGAAGCGAAGGGGTTGCTGGAGGAATTGAGATAGTTTCTAGTTTCTCGGCTAAGAAATAGCTACATACGCTCAGACTCAGCCTCTGATCCTTCAGAAGCTAATCGCTCCGCAATCCACACCGCGGCAAGATGGGTGGGGCCAATCTGCTTCTGACGAGCTAGACGTTTCAGTGAATTGAGGGTCTTCTCATCTAAAGTCCCACTCAATGTTTTTGGTGGAGGTCGCCACAATCGCACCTTGACTGGTTGTCCTTCGGTGAAGAGGCGAGCAAAGTCTTCGTCAGCAAGCTGATCCCACTCTTCAGCTTCTTTCCTCAGAGTCTGTTTTTGTCGTGGAGTTAATTTCCGCGCCATCGTCGATATCTCCCTTGTGTCTGCTGCTCCATATCAAACGCGGTTACTGTACGCCACACGCCTCGACGCGGATCCCCACGATATTCGCAAATCCAGAAAGTTTGACGAACAGTGGAGAGCCGCACTCAATACAGAATCCGCGACTGACCGTGTTGCCGCTCTCTGCTCGCACCTCATGATACTTCGCCTCACCTCTCGTGACTCGTACAGCAGGCTTCGGCACCGCTGTGATAGCGGCGAATGGACTGCCGCTTGATTGGTGAGCAAACTCGTAAATTCGATCGCCCGTTAACTGACGGTGAGGCCGTCAGTATCTTTCCGCCAGTGGCAGGAGGATGAGGTCAAGGTATTCACTCTTTGTTAAGGAGGAGCCAGATATAGCAACGCAGACAGGAAAAGTACATATCGATCTTACGGCGTTTGCTCCTCCAGAAACTCAAGCTCGTCCTCGTTGTGGTGAAACGTGCGTTTGTCGAGCCCGTACGAGCGCATCTTGCGATACAGCGTCTTGGTATCCACTCCACACTGCGAGGCAGTAAGGCTAATTTTTCCTTTGCACAACTCGAGTTGCCGAGTCAGGTAGTATTTTTCCTGTTCGTTGATCCATTCCCGTAACGGCAAGACAAACGACGTTGCGGTGCTGCTTACGGACACGGAGGTCCCCATCTCTGACAGATCCACTTCCTCGATAGTACTCCCGCTGGTGAGAACGAGTGCGCGTTCAAGTACATTTTGCAGCTCGCGCACGTTCCCCGGCCATGCGTAGTGAAACAAACAGCGCATAGCACGCGAAGACACTTTCGTTATACGCTTGTGGATCGCCACTGGATGGTGACGGAGAAAATCTTGCACCAGCAGCGGTATATCCTCACGGCGTTGCCGTAACGGCAATAAACGAATGGGCACGACTTTGATGCGGTAATAAAAGTCACTGCGCATGTGCCCCTGGGTTACCAGTTCTTCGAGCGATACGTTACTTGCCGCGATGACACGCATATCTATGGGTTTTCGCTGCCCTCCGCCTAAGCGTTGCACTTTACGATCTTGTAGAACTAACAACAGTTTGGCTTGCATTGCCAGCGACATGCTTTCAATTTCGTCGAGAAAAAGAGTCCCACCATGCGACAGTTCAATTTTCCCAGGGCGTGATTGCTCGGCACCTGTAAACGCGCCGCGCTCGTAGCCAAAGAGTTCGCTTTCGAGCAACGATTCCGGCACCCCGGCACAGTTTATGGTAATAAAAGGTCCTTTTTGCCGCGCGCTTTGGTGATGAATTGCTGTGGCCACAAGCTCTTTCCCTGTCCCAGTTTCTCCCTCAACCAGCACTGTCACATCCGTTGCCGACACCATACGGATGATCTCAAACACCCGATGCATTTCTGGGGTCTTACTCAGCATCCCGCCAAAATCATAGCGATCCTTTAGGGTCTGCCGCAGATGACGAATCTTGATAAATGGCCACGCCTTTTCCAAAACCGTACGGGTCGACTCCTGGAGGGCCTCTGCCGTAACAGGCTTGACGATGTAGTCAGTCGCTCCGCGCTTTAATACCTGTACGGCCGTCTCGACATCTGCATACCCTGTCAAGGCAATAATCGGGATGTCAGGCGAGCGTTTCGCAATCCGTTCGGTCAGCTCTATCCCACTCAGTCCAGGGAGGCGCAGATCAGTAACCACAAGGTCAATGTCATCCTCCTTCTCAAGTCGAGCGAGCGCATCTTCGGCAGAATCAACACTAACAACGTCGTAATTATAAAAACCATAGAAGCGTTCAAGCTGTTGGCGAGTCAAATCGTCGTCGTCAACCACCAGAATACGCGGCGTCAGTGTAAGTTCTTGAGGAGCCGTGTTTTTAGTTTCCCTACGTTGCGATCCCATCGTGGGTGGAAGATCAAGAGTCTCTGTTATCTGGTGTCGCATAAGAACATCCCGCCCCTTCATTCAATAAGAAGAAGTTCAGTTACAGTAAGAAGAAGTTCAGCTACAATTATAGCTGGAGAAGGGAATCGTACAAAAACAAAGAGGGGAATTTACGCAGAAGACTCGCATCCTGCCCTGTCACATCAAGGAGTACCCCGGCTTTGTTTCCCACCAACCTTAAGAATGTCGATAGAATAGAATATTATTTGTGACGCGGGAAAGTCCCAAATTTAGCTATAATTTGGGACCATAACGCGACAGCAGTGGTAGCTTCGTCTCCTCCTTTCAGTCTAAGGTTTGTAAAAAATAGGGCTCGGGAGGTGTTTCGCCAGGAGAGACGGGAACCATCTATCTTGCCACAAGGGCACAGGCAGCGCAGTTCGTCCATACCCGAAGAGCAGATGCTCATGCCGGACGGTGTATTCGTCTACGCATCGTTCTTATGCGTTCCGTTAGACCGTTATCGTGTAAAGAGCCCACCTGCGGCAAAGACATGCTGCTCATCAGGCCACCCGTGGAAGAAATAGGCGTACACCCCACCGACACAGAGTAAAAGTAGCCCCATAAGCGCCTACAGCCGAGACTCACCCTGTGTTAGTGTCCGTCGCAGTCTCTTCAGACCGTCGAACGCTGTCCGCGGCAGACAGTCGATAACCACGACTGCAATGACGCTATAGAGCAAGAGAGGAAGCAACTTCTCTGGGTGAGGCGCTGTTCCACTCCACCAAATCAGCGCCACCCACAATACCTGCAGGGTGGCCATGCAAGCGATCACAGTGCGAGTTGTCACGAAGGATCCGGTCTGTGCATCCGTGGTGGAGCAAAGTTTAGGTTCTCTGATACTTGCCGTGGAGTACCACAATATTTAGGCAAAATAGGATGCAGTAAGCACGATATGTAGTGTAGAAGTCGACATTTTCACGGGAAATATCAGAGAGCCAAAGTTTAACGAATGTCTTCCCAGCGAGCCGGTCACCCTAGTTGCGTCATTCGTGGGAAGATCATCATCCCAATCGTACAGTGCGATGGATTCTGAGACATTACCAAACCTCCATAGACTACAGACGTTCACGTCCGTGTGGTGTCGTGAAATCGAGCAGTGGCCCCTTCGGTACGATGCGCGTGGGATTGATGCTCTCGTGGCTGCGATAGTAATGTTCTTTGATATGGTTCAGATTCACCGTCGCTGCGACGCCTGGAACCTGATACAGGTCGCGCGTATAAGCCCAAAGCTGTGGGTAATCGATCAGTCGACGGAGATTGCACTTGAAGTGGCTGTGATACACCGCGTCAAAGCGTACCAACGTCGGAAATAAGCGCCAATCAGCTTCCGTCATCTGCGAGCCACAGAGGTAACGATGGGTGACCAAATGTTGCTCAAGTACGTCTAAAGTATCGAAGAGTTCTATCACCGCTTTTTCATATTCTTCTTGTACGGTAGCAAATCCTGATCGATATACTCCATTATTCACTGTGTGATAGACACGCTCATTCCAGCGATCGATATCTGTTCGTAGCGCTTCGGGATATAAGTCCGGGACTTGCCGCGTAGCAAAGCGATCGAACTCGCGATTGAGCATACGGATGATCTCTGAGGATTCATTGTTGACGATGCTGCCTGTCGTTTTGTCCCATAGGACTGGCACCGTCACGCGACCTGTATAATCGGCCTTTGCGCGCACGTAGATTTCGTAGAGTTGCGTTGCCCCATTCACCGAGTCAGGAATACACCCTGGCCCACTCGTAAATGTCCACCCTTTTGCGCCCATGAAAGGGTCAACTACAGAAATAGGAAGAACATCCTCCAGCCCTTTCAGCGTGCGCACGATGAGGGTGCGATGGGCCCACGGACACGCCAACGACACATACAGATGGTACCGACCCGGCGCCGCACGAAAACCAGACGAGCCATCCGCGGTTGCACGTTGACGAAAGGCGGAATCCTTACGCACAAACGCACCGCCAGTTTTCGCGGTGTCATACCAGACATCATGCCAGACGCCTTGCACGAGCATTCCCATAGCGGATTTCCTTTCTTTCTTTTCCTCGGCGTTTGTAGAGCCTGCTGTTATCGTTCGCGGGTGTCAATCGGGCTTGAGCTTTGGTCGGAGGCTGCTAGGGTGCAGCGACACAACGGTGGCAAAGCGAAGATAGCGAACGACACATGCCCTCCACTCCTCGGACTGCCCCAGCCGTATCGCTCATTATTCCTGTCTACAACGGCGGAGACAGTTTTCGCACGTGTTTGCAGAGCATCGCACAGGCAGTACCACAGCCAACGGAACTCATCGTAGTTGCCGACGGGGACACTGATGGTTTTCGGGAGGTAGCAAAAGCTTTTGGGGCACAGGTCATCGCTCTTCCCTTTTCTGGTGGACCCGCGCGCGCACGCAATGTCGGCGCCCGCGCGGCACACGGAGACATCCTTTTCTTCGTTGACGCCGACGTTACAATTCCGCCAGACGCGCTAGCGCAGATTGTCCACGTATTTCGGACCGAGCCAAGCACGGTTGCCTCGTTTGGTTCTTATGACGACCAACCTGCGGCGACGAATTTCCTCTCGCAGTACAAAAACCTGTTCCATCATTATGTCCACCAAACTTCGAGTGATGAGGCCTCCACATTTTGAGGCGCGTGTGGCGCGATCCGTCGCGAGGTGTTTCTCTCTGTCGGTGGCTTCGATGAACGCTATCGCTTTCCATCGATCGAAGACATTGAGCTCGGGTATCGTCTGAAGCGTGCAGGCCATCGCATTCGTTTATCCAAACTCCTGCAAGTGAAACATTTGAAATGTTGGCGGACGAGATCTTTGTTGCAAGCAGACATCTACCTTCGTGCCTTACCCTGGACCGACCTCATCTGGCGGGAAGGGAGGATGCGCAATGATCTCAACGTAGGTTTTTCCAGCCGCGTGAGTGTGATATGCGTCTATGCACTCGTAGGAGCAGTCATCGGGGCGGTATGGTGGCCACGTCTTCTCGTTGTTGCTGGCGTAGTGGTAGGAATATTGCTCGCCAGTAATGCTTCTGTCTATCGATTTTTCCTGCAAAAGCGTGGCACTGGTCTGAGGAACAACTCATCGCCGTTGGTATTCGTGAATGCAGTCGTATTGGCTTGATTACTGCGGCAGAGGTCGAAGACGGCACAGTGGTTCGTATGCCAAAGGCGTACCCGGTGTACGATCACGGGTATCAGGACAATCTCGCAACGATCCGCCAATACCTCGCTACCCTGACGAACTTACAAACCATCGGGCGCAATGGCCTGCATCGGTACAACAACCAAGATCACTCAATGCTCACGGGGGTATATGCTGCCCGCAATGTGATGGGTGAGCAGTACGATGTCTGGTCTGTCAACACAGAGCAAGAGTATCACGAGGAAGTCCGGACAACGCCAGTGGTAACAGCAGACCGCCTGGCCCCAACGCGCGCAAGGCAAGAAGCCTCTCAAGGACCATCCCCTGAAGAAATCATTTCCGCGGTGTTTGCTGAAATTGATCCGGTGGCATTGGGAATCGCAGTAGGAACGGTTAGTGCTCTCTGTCTCTTTGCTATGAGCGCGATCCTCCTGCTCAAGGGTGGTCAGGTCGTTGGTCCAAACTTGTCGTTGCTCGGACAGTACCTCACTGGGTTCACGGTCACATGGACGGGAGCGTGTATCGGTTTCATTGAGGCCGGTGTTGGCGGATTCTTCCTCGGGTATTGCGGAGCCTGGTTACGAAATCGTGGCATGAACGCCTACGCCACATTGTTGCAACGACGAGCGATAGCCGAAGCACATCGCGATGTGTTAGATAAAGTATGATTCTCAACGACAGGTGACAAATCCGCATGGCTGACGAGATACACCGCGCAATTGTTCGTATCCAAACGAGCGTACTCGCGCTGGTCGGCGCGCTCATTGGTGGCAGTGGGATTTTTCTGATGACAGTGTGGCTCCTCCTCAAAGGTGGGCCGCGGGTCGGTCCGCATTTGCAATTGCTTGGACAATACTTCATTGGTTATTCGGTAACGTGGACTGGGAGTATCGTCGGCCTCTTTTACGGTGCTGTCACTGGTGGTGTGCTTGGTTGGCTAGTAGCCTGGATTTATAATTGGGTTGCCCAGGTACGGCAGCACTCGAAGAAACGGCAATAAGTAAGTCACAGCACAATGCCATTGTTCTTCCGATACCTTCTGGACCACCCTACTCTCAGGCAGCTCACAGCAAGGCTACGGAGCCTATGGCACACGGGTCTGAGGAAGATCACCGATCGGAGTACTGCCGATATACAAGCGTCGAGCACCCAGCTCAGAGCACAAAAGGTAACGTCCTGGGACAACGTTGCCCAGTCATTTCGACAGAAGCCGCATTATCTCGACGAGTTTCTCGGTACGTTGAAGCGCCAGACCCACCTGTCCTTGATCGAACGTTGGGGCGGTATTCCGACCACCGGACGCGTCCTCAAGACCGATCTCTTTGAGGAAGCGATGGGACCAGACGCCCTCTTGGGGGAATTCGCCAGAGAAGAAACCCTCATCGTGGGGATGGATGTGGCTCTTGCTACTGCCACACGTGCCTATGAGCGAAACGGCCATAAATCGATCTTTTATATTACTGCCGATGTCCGCTGCTTGCCGTTCTCCGACCATTCTTTTGCACTTATTGTGTCTCCCTCAACACTCGACCACTTCGTCGATTTAGGAGATCTCGGTACGAGCTTACGAGAGCTCAACCGCCTGCTCACTCCCGATGGTCGGCTCATTATCACCCTCGATAATCGGCAGAATATTTTCGATCCGCTATTGCGGCTAGCCAATCGCTTGGGACTGACGCCCTACTATCTGGGTCGTTCGTATCGTATTGGCGAACTGTGCGCCGAACTCGAAGCCGCAGGGTTCACGGTCGAGGAGAAAACGGCGATCTTGCACAATCCCCGGCTTGTTGCGGTTGCAGTGGTCAAGGTCGCTAATGCCCTCAACTGGCCGCCCTTCACGCGACTCGTACGCAGAGGGCTACTCACCGCTCAGCACCTGGAACATACGCGCTGGCGGTATTTCACTGGGAGTTTTATCGCCGCCAAAGCGGTCCGAAAGCGCAGTCCACAGTGAATCCCGCATCTCGCTCGTCATTCGTGGAAGCCTGAGCCCTATACCATCCGTCGGCGTCTGAGGCACTAATGGAAAATCTGCTCTTGACCAGAACCTGGATAAAGATTCGTTACTATATGCGAGGTCTGCCGCCGCATCAGGCGCTCTTACGTGTTCTCATCGACGGCTGTGCCAAACTTGGTGTTCGGATTGAACCGTTTCACGTCGTGGTGGAGGGGCTCGCTCTCGGCAGACCACCTCAGTTGAGCCGCTCGTGGATGACTACGAGGTAAAGTTCCTGACCGCGGACGACATGCCCGCCCTCGCGACTATTCCTGGACGACTACCGACAGAAGACGATCTCCAACAACGATTGCGCGAGGGCAAGCGCTGCCTTGGCATCAGGCATCAGGGAGCACCTGTTGTTTTCATATGGTGTGATATCGACACCTGTGGCTTTGAGGAGTATCCACTCTTTCGACTGCAAGCAAACGAAGCCTATCTCTTTGACGCCTATACAGTAGAAACAGCCCGCGGCGGCGGGCTTGCTCCTTTCATGCGTTATCGCTTGTATGAAGAACTCGCGCGATTAGGCAGAGAGCGGTATTACAGCATCACCGTGTTTTTTAACACACCTGCCGCACGCTTCAAAGCGAAACTGGGCGCACGGATCCTCGAACTGCGCGTCCTGGTTGAACTTTTCAGACGGTGGCGGGTTC
>JAYVFX010000383.1:0-2417 GCA_043772795.1 Deltaproteobacteria bacterium | reverse complement strand
AGAGCTCGTTCGTTTAAGGAGAGGTAGAAGGAAGGAACGCAGACAGAAGATGGTGAAAAAGAATGCACAGGAGATTCGTAGGCGAACAACAGTGGAGATAAGACGATGTAGCTGTTTCTTTACACGATAAAGGAGGGAATGCCATGTGGAGAAAGATCGTTATTGGTGTCGTTTCGTCGCTCGCTTTTTTTTCCATTCAGCCCGGCAAAGCGCTGGGGGAGGTGCCAATAGACTGCGCGGTAGAGCCTATGGTGAAAGCTATCAAATATGGAGACCTTCTCGGTGGGACGAACTGCATTATCAGCGCTGGTGGAGACACGGATCAGTTTACTTTCGTCGGGAAGAAGAATGAGAAAGTCATCCTCCAAGCGACCGACGAAGGCCCTCATTCTCCGTCCGCTTGTGTCACGTTGCGTTTCGGTGGCTTCCCGACGCCGAACGGGGGTAAAAGGTGCGGTGACGTCGCTGCACGCATTGACGAAACCCTTCCTGCGGATGGAACTTACACTGTTGTCGTGGAAGAGGGATCTAATCGTGGTCTGTCATACGGTTTGGTCCTCGAGAGAGTAGCGCCTTTACCTTCACCACCGACCACTCCTCTCTGTCAGGGTTGTCGTATTGACAATATGGCGATCGATTTGGGGGGAGACATCGATCTCTTTAGTTTTGCGGGCAAGGCAGGAATGGTGATTCGGGTGCAAGCGACCGACCAAGGCCCTCATTCTCCGTCCGCCTGTGTCACGTTGTATGGTCCTAGTGGTCTACCCACGTCGAAGGGGGGTAAAAGGTGCAGTGACGTCACTGCAGGCATTGACGAAACCCTCCCTGTGGGTGGAACTTACACTGTTGTCGTGGAAGAGGGCTCTAATCGTGGACTGTCATACACTGTTGATCTTCAGTGCTTCGCGAATTGCCCGGTTCTCCCTTACTGCGCTGGGTTGTTCGCGACTCTCGCTGGTACACCTGGTGACGACGTCATTATGGGCACCAACGGGCCTGATGTAATCGCTGGCCTTGGCGGCAATGACGTTATCTATGGCCTAGACGGCAACGATGTCATCTGTGGCGGGACTGGAGACGACCGGATTTCCGGCGGGACTGGGAATGATCGGCTTTATGGTGAGACGGGCAATGATGTCCTGCAAGGTGACAGTGGCAATGACGTGTTGCGTGGCGGCGATGGCAATGACACGCTCGACGGTGGCACCGGTAACGATCAATTACTTGGAGACAGAAGTAACGACACACTTTATGGTGGAGACGATACTAACGTGAGTAATATTGACACCTTGCGTGGCGGCGATGGCAACGACACGCTCAGCGGCGGCACCGGTAAAGATCTGTTGTTTGGGGACGCTGGCAACGACACGCTCGATGGCGGTTCCGAGGATGACACGCTTAGCGGCGGTCTCGGATTCGATGTGTGCGACGGGAATGCTGGCTTTGATCTTCTTTCTACTCCCCCGACGTGTGAGTTGGTGATCAATGTCCCGTAGCGCCAGGGATCAACAGGGGCCATTTTGCATGGCCCCTGTTCTGCTGCCTACTGTTTCAGGAAGAACGTGGGCGAGGCCACCCCACATTGATTATGGGTGAGGAAGTGTACGAATTCGCTGTGGTCCGATTTAGAATCGCGCAATCACCTGCTCACTAAATTCTTGGACAAACTCGGTAAACGTTCCGGCGGCTGGGATAAAGGCAATCTGTTTGACTCCTGCACGTCCAAGAGCACGGAGGCGTTCGATGATCTCATCCGGAGTGCCGCTCATCGTCGTTGCGCGGATAACTTCTGGTGTCGCGAACCGCGCTTCTTCGGGCTGAAGGTACATGCCGTGTCCGTCGTGGAGGCTGAGGTAGTAACGATCTCCCAAGCGGCGCTTTTGTTCGTCGATAAACGTGTGATATTGGGTAAGGGCGGGTCGGACCGCTTCCGGTGCTGCGGCGGGATTCTGGACCCGCTCATACAAAGCGTGCATGGCCATCAACGCCCATGGGCCAGCCTGTGCTATCACTCGTAGTGAATCATATCCTTCCCCTGACCGGAGGAGACAGGTAGCCGTGAGCATCGTGGTGTATAACTTGCTCGGGTCTTTTCCGGCTTTCTGTGCTCCTTGCTGAACTTGACTCCACGTCTGTTGCCACCCTTCTAATGAGTTGGTGCGGGAGGTAATAAAACCGTCCCCAACTTCTCCGGCGAGCATCATGGCTTGTGGAGCATTCGCAGCGACATGAATGGGCACAGCATCGCTGGTGTTAAAAAATCCTTGCCCCTGATGGAAAAACTTGATCGTACGTTGATCTTTTCCATACTGGAACTCCACTTCTTCCCCGCGCAAGAGACCACGAATCACGCGGACGCCTTCGCGCAGTTCGCGTAATGGGCGTGGCGCCATACCCATTGCCCGCCACGCACTGTT
>JAYVFX010000382.1:0-4046 GCA_043772795.1 Deltaproteobacteria bacterium | reverse complement strand
GATTATGTAAAACTCTCAGTGATTCCTGCCGATCTGTTCAATGAGGTGTATGCAACCTATTTCCGTAAAGATGACATGGGATTACTACGCGTGGTCAATTACCTTGTCGCCTTAGTGGTTGGTTATTGGACGCTGACGCGGTTCTGGCGCATCTTTGAACGGACCTGTAGATGGTTCTTTGTCCCTCTTGGACAAGCAACCCTGTATGTCTTTATCGTTCATATCTACTTTGTTACGGTAATCAGCAACATTCCGATATTGTCTGAAGATCGGCTCGTCGTGAATACGCTTGGCCACACCCTTGTCCTCCTCGTCCTGTGGTACATGGTGCGGAAGCAACTCTTCTACAGATGGATTCCGCGATAAGGGCAGGTGACGCCAGGTGGGCATCCTGTCTGTCCTGAGTACGCTTCTCGCGATCTTTGTGATTTTTCCTGTTTCACCACACTGTTCGTTGGGTAAGGAGAGGTTCTTCCTCCCTTTTCTCTGGCTGACTACAGGAACAGTACCTTTAGCCGATGCTTGGAGCTGTTAGTCATGATGGGAAAACCGCTTCAGTGTGGGAAGTGCGTTTAGGTGGGCATCTAGCGAAGAAGCGTAAGGAAGAAGAGGAATGGCTCATATCGGCAAACGTATTTTGCCTTGAGGCAGAACCACTAATGAAGCAACGGAGATAAAGAATCTTGCGAACAAGGCTAGAGGGGGACCGGCTGAAAGAATTTTTGAGGATGAGGGTGGGAAAGGATAAACATGCAGATCGATACGATAGTGCAGGGCGATGTCCTCGTCATTACGATAGGTGAAAAACGGTTGGATGCTCGATGTGCGACACTATTCCGAGAGCAGGTGTCCGAGCTCATTAAGGCTGGACATCACAGACTCGTACTGAACCTTGCAGCCGTAGAATTCGTTGATAGTAGCGGGCTGGGTGCATTAGTCTCGATCCTGAAAACCCTCGGCCCGCGAGGCGAGCTGGTACTCTGTGGCATCCGAGAATCCGTCTTTGGACTTTTTAAGTTGACGCGGATGGACAAGGTATTTTTCATTACGCCCGGAGAAGCTGAGGCCGTGATGAAACTTGCCGCATAAGGAACGGATGCTATGGGCTGGCATATCGAACGACTCAGTACATGGGCGGGCTTTTTCCAGCATGCAAACTACATGTGTAGTGACTTCACGAGCAGGGTGTGGAAAGAAGAAACACGTGCTGTTCCACGGAGAATAGGACACGTTGTGCGGGAATTCGTGCATGGATGCCTGCTTGGGAGCACCGCCCTCCATGCAACGCTCACTATCCGTACGTTCCTCCATGAAAAAAGAGCGCGCATTTTTTGTGGTGTAAAACCGGAGCTCTACGCGGGTCGTCTCTTGACACACCTGACGCAGAGCTGTCGGACATCAGAGGCTGGAAGCGAAGCACCTGATGTTGCTACGAGATGTGAACAGCCGACGTGTGACGAGCCGCAACTCAGATTGGTTATTCCCAGTAACATTGACAACATCGTATTCGTGGGCCCTGCCATAAACGCCATATGTCAGGGGCTGTCCCTTTCGCTCCAAGACGCAAGTCAAATTGAACTCTGTGTCATCGAAGCGGTCACGAACGCTATTAAGCATGCGTATGCCGGACACTTTGGGCATAGTGTCGAGGTATGTGTCTCGACACTATCTGATCGTCTGGTCTTGCGGGTTTGCGATTCCGGACACGCGATGACGTGTGATATTCCCCGGACCTTCGATTTTGATCCCACTGATATTCCTAATCTCCCTGAGGGGGGGATGGGGCTCTTTTTCATACACTCGCTGATGGATGAAGTGTCCTATACCAGCCACCAAGGGACGAACATCCTCACAATGACAAAAATGCTGCTGAGGTAGATGCAAGAGCGGAACAATAGGGATGCATGGCTGGCAATTCTTCCGTTCGATGGGAGTTTTGAGTCTCATGCTGTTGGCATGTTCAACAGATGCGGTTCCCACGCTGCAGCGCGACCTGCCAGGAGTCGTCCTTCCTAGTGGTACAACGATCTCCCTAGCCGGTATGTGGAAGTTTCGTCCAGGAACGCTCACGCCCGCTGATCTCTACCTTCCAGGGATCAATGATAGTGACTGGAAAAAAATGCAGGTTCCAGCGAACTGGTTCCTGCAGGGGCACGATCTTTCCGGCGTTGTGTGGTTTCGTCATCGCTTCTCAGTTCCCACGCCGACACAAGGAAAATTAGTGACACTGAATTTCGCAGGTGTTGATTACGCCGCCGACGTGTGGCTCAACGGCGAGTACCTCGGATTTCACGAAGGATACTTCGACCCCTTCAGTTTCGTTGTCTCGCAATATTTACGGTTTGATACTGAGAATGTGTTAGTCGTCCGGGTCGATAGTCCTTACGAAGAGCCCGGACACTCTTGGTCATTCAACAAACGTCTGATCAAAGGCGTGTTGAATCACCACGATACCCGACCAGGAGGAGCATGGTCTTCGCGTGGGCAGGAACAGAACACTGGGGGGATTTGGGCACCGGTGTATTTGCGCGTGTCGCAAACGCTGGCGATCGATACCATTCAGGTCACTCCGGTGATTGGGACGGAAAATGAGAAAATAGAAGCGCGCATTGACGTTACGGTAACTAACGATGGACACGAGGAAAGGCCAGTTTCTGTCGCATTTGCGCTCGCTCCCTCCAATTTTACTTCGCCACAAGACTCTGGTGGACGTTATACAGAGACCTTCCAGCTCTCCCCCGGTAAAAACAAACTTACGGTGACTGTTCCTTGTACGAATCCCCAGCTCTGGTCGACGTGGGATCATGGGTATCCTCATCTCTACAAAGTGCAAGTGACCATTCACCGCGGCAATACCCTCCTCGATTCAAGCGACGCTGTTTTTGGCTTCCGGCGCATTGCCTACGATCCGATGACAAAACAATGGCAACTCAATGGACACCGCATCTTCCTCCGTGGCACGAACTATATCGCTACTCAGTGGCTGAGCGAGATGACGGCTGACAAGTACGTCGTAGACGTTGATCTCATGAAGAAGGCGTTCATCAACGCCGTGCGTGTCCATGCGCATGTCGAAGCGCAAGACTTCTACCGCTTGTGTGACGAAACCGGGTTGCTCGTCTGGCAAGACTTCCCATTGCAGTGGGGCTACACAGAGGAAGCCAGTTTTATTGACGAGGCCGAGCGGCAAGTCCGCAGTATGGTCGCGTCTCTTTTTAATCACCCATCCATCTTCACTTGGTGTTTACACAACGAGCCGCCATGGGACGCTGGTTGGATGCAGTATAAGTACGCGGAATATGTTCCGTCCCACAATAGGCGACTCGATGAAGAACTCCTCACGAGACTCCGTGGTGTCGATTCCACGCGCTATGTGTACCCATATTCTTCAACACGTGAGCATCCGTGGCTCGGGTGGTATTCCGGCTCTTGGCTCGACCATGGAAAGCCGACACAAGAAGCCTTGATTTCCGAATATGGAGCGCAGGCTTTACCGGATCTTCGTTCGCTCGACCGAATTTTTCGACACGAAGAATTGTGGCCGGATACGAAGGAAAAATGGGAGAAGTGGGAGTATCACAATTTCCAGCGCCACGAGACGTTCGAGGTCGCGAAAGTTCCGCAAGGCAAGAACATTCACGAGTGGATCGCGAACACACAAAGTTATCAAGCGACGCTCGTACAATTTGCGGCTGAAGCGTATCGCCGTCAGAAGTTCAGTCCCGTGACAGGGATTTTTCAGTTCATGTTTGTAGAAGATTGGCCGTCGGTGAACTGGGGGGTCCTCGACTACTGGCGCAACACCAAAGCCGGATATTTCGCTTTACAAACAGCCTACCAACCGGTTCTTCCCAGTATCGCGTATGCCAAGCCAAACTGGAAGGCTAACGAACCAGTCGAACTTGAGCTGTGGGTAGTGAATGATACCTGGCAAGACTATCCTGGAAGTGTACTTGAGTATGCATTACAGAGTGAGACAGGAATCGTTGAGCAGGAACGTCTGACCCTCTATGTCGCTGCTGATAGCAGCGAGAGAGTCCTGAGTT
>JAYVFX010000381.1:0-4835 GCA_043772795.1 Deltaproteobacteria bacterium | reverse complement strand
GTACCAACACCGAGGAATTTTACCGTCACTTAGACAACGCTGGGTTACAGTGGACACGCGAAGACGTGCAAGAACGCGAAGACAAGTTGCCACTTAACGTCAGCATCGTTACTATTCGCAAACTGCCAACAAAGAACAGCATCGGATAGGGAACGATGGTTACTAATCGAACAATCGATAAAGTGATGGGCACTCTGCGCAAGGAGTCGGCATCGTGGAATGCACCAGTTGTGACACAGATGGCGACGCTTTCGCGTGACCCATACCAGGTCCTCATCGCGTGTCTCCTGAGTTTGCGGACAAAAGATGAAACTACTGGTCCGGCTGCGCGCCGACTGTTTGCTCTGGCGGACACCCCCACGAAGATGCTGACGCTGACGAAAGCCCAGATCGAACGAGCGATCTATCCGGTTGGATTCTACAAGACCAAATCGCAAACCGTGCTCGATATTTCCCAAGAGCTTGTGGATCAATACGAAAGCCACGTCCCAGACGAAATTGATCAGCTGTTGACATTCAAAGGGGTCGGTCGCAAGACCGCGAATCTCGTTGTCACTCAAGGTTTTCAGAAACCGGGTATCTGCGTGGATACCCACGTCCATCGCATTTCCAACCGCTGGGGTTACGTTGAAACCGAAAACCCCGAGGAGACTGAAATGGCTTTACGCGAAAAACTCCCGCCAAAATACTGGATCGAGATCAACGACCTCCTCGTAGCAATGGGGCAAACAATTTGTCATCCTACCTCGCCAAAGTGCAGCTTGTGTCCCATAGAGAAATACTGCGCGAAAGTCGATGTTGCGCGCAGCCGGTAGAGCTAATGAAATTTGATGATCAAAATCGGTAATTCCTTTTCTTCCCTCTCCTGTTAAGGAGAGGGCTAGGGTGAGGTTCGCAGTAGGTAACGTGCGCTGTGCGCACGATGTTCCCGCACGCTCTGATTCCCGTGCGCATGGCGCACGCTACGGACTCTCGGTTCACAAGCGGAAGTGTACTAATCTTGTGTGATCCGATTTAATTACTTGCCAACCCGCTTCCACAACACCATCATCAACACCACCGCCGGAATCACCGCCAGGGTAGCGATGACAAAATAAGTGCCGTAGCTCGTGGCTTCTACGATGCCGCCGGCGAAAATGCCGAGCACTTTGCCGGGCAGGTTCACCATGGAGCTAAGCAGCGCGTATTGCGTGGCGGTGTGTCTCCTATTCACCAATGATGACAGGAACGACACCGCCACTGTGCCCAGGAAGCCGAGCGCGAAGTTTTCCATGGAAATCACGCCGGTCAGCACCAGCAGATTGCCGGGGTGGACGATCAGCCAGAAATAGGTCAGGTTGCACAGCGCGGTCAGCAACACCGACCAAAACAGCGGGCCGCGCACGCCCCAGCGCGCCACCGCCATGCCGCCGGCGAACACGCCGGCAATGCCGATCCACACGCCGTACAGTTTAGTGATGGTGCCGATCTGCGTTTTGGTAAAGCCCATGTCCAGATAAAACGGACTCATGATGCCGCCGACCAAAGCTTGCTCGGGAATCTTGAACAGCAGGATGAACAACAGCAGCAAGCCGGCGGTTTGCCAACCATAACGACAGAAAAAATCGGTGAACGGCTCGATCACGCTTTCGCGCATCGACTGCCGCCAGGTAGTTGATACTTCGCGAAAATATTCCGGTTCCTTGGCGCGCAAGTTAGCGACAACCGGTATCAGCATCAGCACCGCCATCAGCTGATACACCGCGCTCCAAGAAATATGGTCCGCCAACAACAGCGCCACCATGCCGGTAATGATCAACGCGATCCGGTACCCCAGCGAGTACACGGCCGTCAGCGCGCCCTGATCTTCAATCGGCGCAATCTCAATGCGGTAGGCATCGACGGCAATGTCCTGGGTTGCTCCGGCAAACGCGAGCAGCAGGGTAAACACCACGAACAGGCTGAGATGCGTCGGGGTAATCCACGCCATAGCCAACAGGCAGATGACAACGCCGATTTGTGCCAAAAGCAACCAGCCTCGGCGACGGCCGAGTTTAGAAAGCATCGGCACTTGCATATGGTCGAGCAATGGCGCCCATAGGAATTTCAGCGCGTATGTCATACCCGCGCTAGCGATCCAGGTGATTTCCTTGAGCGCAATACCGTTTTCCTTCAGCCAATAGGCTAAGGTTCCGGCTACCAACAAAAACGGCAATCCGGAAGCGAATCCGAAAGAGAACATGGTCCACGCCGCAGGCTGGCTAAACGATTTCCAGACCGAAGGCTTAACTGACTTTTGCTGATTGGCGTCAACAGTCTCAGTCATTAGGCATAATCCACAGTAAATAGTGCGCGATCAGAAAATTTCAGCGTGGCGATAATCGCGCAGTTCAGGAACTTGCGGTTTGCCGACACGCTCTGAACAGCCTACCACAACGTGCGCACTGGATACTGTTGAATTTTTGGGTCCGGACTGACAATTATCAAACTGTGAGTGATAGTTTGACATACGAGCAATCGATCAAAAGGGTCTCGATGCAACGAGGGCAGGCGTTCGAGTGCCAGTACCGCCTCTTCTTCGATAGGCAGTGCGGTGAGCGCAAGTAGTGTCCGTTGTGCAGGAACGAACCGACTCGGGACATCAGGTAGCGGAAGTTTACCGAGCGCATACTTGATGGCGATTTCCCAAGCCGAGACGGCACTGAGGTACACTTCATTGTTTGGATCCGTTACCACGGCTCGCGCTTGGGCGGACAGTTCGGGCGCGTCATCGGCCATCCAGAGAAACGTACACGTATCCACTAACACTCTCATGGTTCTTGTCCTTCAAAGGCACGAAGGATGTCCTCTGGGAGTGGTTCAAAGAATTCTGGTGGAACCTGCACTTGACCCTTGGCTGTACCTAGGGGCCGAGGGGTTGTTCGTTGCTGGGATAAGGGGCGGATTTCAGCTATGGGCACATTGTGTTTGCAAAGAAGGATCGTTTCTCCCGCCTCGATATGCTTGAGATAACGAGAGAGATGGGTTTTAGCCTCGTGAATATTGAGCCGAATCATGGTCTATATATAAACTAAGAAACGCACTACGACTAGAACCCGTCCCTACACCTCCTCCAACCCGGAAACCTGGATTCCCGTTTTCGCGGGAATGACACCCCTACTCGTGACCCCTCAGAATCTCCCTGACAGAGTCCTAATTCCCACCTGCTAATTCCCAACAAAAATCAAAACTCTAGACCTGACCCTCATCTCGCTTGACCCCTGCCCGCGAAAGTGGACGTTCACAAGCTTCATGCCGAGACCTCGGCCTATGCAGAACAGGCACGAAAGATATTAAGCGAAACTAAGGAGAGCAGCCGTGCCATCCGCTGATGGGGCGCGAAGTTGGTAGGCGGTAAAGATGGTATGGGGGGCGAAAAGGTCAGTAGTGATAACGAAGCTGGGCAAGGAACAGCGAGTCCGTTTCAACTTTATAGACCATCCGGTGTTCATCGTTGATACGTCGCGACCAGTATCCCGACAGGCCGTGTTTCAACGGCTCCGGCTTACCAATCCCTTCAAAGGGCGCGCGTTGGGCCTCTTTGATGAGGGTATTGATACGTTGGAGGATTTTCCGATCCGTGCGTTGCCAATACAGATAGTCCTCCCAGGCGTGTTCAGAGAAAATGAGCTTCACTCCAGCAGCTCCCGCTCTATGCCTCCACCGGACTCTAATTCTGCTATGGACTCCAACAGCCGACGAGCATTCTTGGGGCTACGGAGAAGGTAAGCGGTTTCCTCCAGGGCTTGGTAATCTTCCAGCGAGAGCATCACGACGGAGCGTTGATTTTTACGGGTAATGATAACCGGTGCGTGGTCATCACACACTTTTTCCATCATTTTGGCGAGCTGGCTGCGTGCATGGGTGTAGGGGATAGCGTCCATGGTTGAGTCCTCACGTTGTAGCTGTACAGGTATTTGTACAATAGCGGAGGACACCTCACAAGTCACCGCACCTGCTCACCGCCGTGTTGCGCATCTGCTTGAACCGAAACGCTGCGGCTTGGTGGCGACAGCACCACCGGCGTTATGGTGCTACAGAGGCAGCGCCCCATCCGCGCCAAGATAGATATGGAACCAAACCGACTCTCGTGCCGGGGGTTCAAACCCCCGGCTACCATCGACAGCCCCTCTGGGGCTGAACCACGAGCCCGCAGACGCGGGCGGACGCAGGGTCCCACTGCTGGCTTGTCCAGCAGTGGGAGATAGCTTAGTGTGGCTGAGAGGCATTCCGCAAGAATGGTTTGGGAGAGTACACTATGAATGAAGCAAAATTTATCATCGAAGAAGTGACCGATCCGGCAGAGATTGCCCGTTCTCGTGCGCAGCATGAACGCCATCAGCGCAATGATGACTGGCTCGAAGCTCACTGGGCAGATGTCTTGCCGCAAGCGGGAGGGAAGTTTCTTGCGGTGGCGAATCAAGAGGCGTTCATTGCCAACACACCAGCAGAAGCTTGGGCATGGGTCGATGCCACGCATCCAGAAGATGACGGCGCGACGGTCCGTTATGTGCGCCCAGAGAAGGGACCTCGAATGTATGCTGGTTACAGGTAGGTGGCAGCTCTTCGATGATGGAATCACGCGTCCGCTTATCCGAGCCAAAGTATTTGGGAACGATGGACGATCGATCTCCGAAGATCTCCTTATCGATACCGGTGCAGACCGCACGGTCTTTAGCACTGCACTCATTAATCGCCTGAGGATACCTACCAGGAGTGCACCACTCGACCTCAGCCTCAGTGGCATCGGTGGAACCAGCGCATTTGTCTTACTCCAGGCGGTTATCGAGTTTACTCGTGACGATGGGGGACCGGTG
>JAYVFX010000380.1:0-6427 GCA_043772795.1 Deltaproteobacteria bacterium | reverse complement strand
CCGTGTTGCTCTTGCCTTTGCGGAATCCTGTTCATGTCGCTCAGACCGTTGCTACTCTCGATTACATTTCGGGAGGCCGCTTTATCTTTGGCGTTGGCGTTGGTGGCGAACATCCCAAAGAGTTCATGGCGTCAGGCGTGCCAGTGAAAGAGCGCGGAGCACGAACCAATGAAGCGTTAGAAATCCTGCGCCTGCTGTGGACAGGAGAGCCGATTGCATTCACGGGAAAGTATTATCGCTTTGATGCGATTGCGATGTTGCCCACCCCGCTCCAACGACCTCATCCACCGATTTGGGTCGGCGGTCGCAGTGAAGGTGCGCTACGACGAACGGCTAAATTTGGCCAGGCCTGGGCTCCTGCATTTGTCACGCCAGAGCGGTTTCTGCAAGGGAGAACGCGACTCGACGAATTGTGCCGCGAAGCTGGACGCGATCCGAAAGAAGTCCAGTCCGCGGTCTATTGTTTCGCGAATGTCGGGGCAAGTCGTGAGGCGGCGTGGGCAGAAGCTGGCGCGTTCTTAAGCAGCAACTACAATATTCCGGCGGCACCGTTTGAGCGGCTTGCTATACACGGAACTCCAGAAGACTGTATCGCTCACACTCGTCGCTTTATCGATGCTGGGGTCGAACATGTAGTGATTCGCTTCGCGAGTCCGAACCCAGTGCAGCAGCTGGAACGATGGACGAAGGAGGTCATGCCAGGGCTGCGCTGAAAAACGTAACACGCAACACGTTCTCCCACTCCGTCTCTTGTCTCCTTACGTTTTACGCTTTACGTTTTAAGAATGAGACAACAATACTGTTTCTTTTCTATTTCCTCCTTGCTCGCTGCTCTTTGCTCTTTGCTTCTGTTCCCTTCCTGCACTCTTTTCGACAACACGAAGCTGGAGCAACAAAAAGCCCAAATCGAGCGGCTCAGGCAGGAGACCGCACAGCTTAAAGCTGAAGCCGACTCCCTACAGAATCGACGAGAGAATGAAGAGAAAGAACGGATAGCGTGCAATAAAGCCTTTTCCGCCTTTGATGCGGCGCGCAAAGCGACGAACGATGAAGCGGCGATCTCCCGCTACCGTGAGGGACTTAGTCTCTGTCCCAGTGATGAAGTTGCGCACAACGAGTTAGGAGAAGTCTACTCACGCGCAGGGCGACCCACGGACGCCCGTACTGAGTTTGAAGCGGCGTTAAAGCTCAACCCCAACTTTGCTCGAGCGCAGAAGAATTTGGATGCGTTGCGGTAAGAATCGCCGAGCTGCGTGGTCTAGACGACACGCAGCAAAATCCAGCTAGGATTGCAGCAAGCGAGCCGTCTGCGCACGGGCATGTTGGTACTCTTTCCATGTCTGCTCAATGAGATCAGTGGCGCTTTGTATCCGGGTCACGCCGGAGACCGAATGGCCAGCGCTCCAGATGTCTTTGTAGCGCCGTGGGCCAGGACGTAACGCTTCGTGACTAAAGTTCTTTGCCGCCTCCTCAGCTGAAACGCGCGGCGGGAGACTAGCTGGGTCTAAGCCAGCGGCAATAATCGACGGCTTGAGCATGCTCGTATCTAAGCCTGTAAACGCCTGGGTCAGCAGGACATCATCCATGCTTGATTCGACCAACATTTGCTTATAGGCGGGATCTGCCAGACTTTCCTCTGTGGCAATGAATTTCGTGCCCATGTACGCCAAGTCACAGCCTGTCACCTGCGCTGTCCACAACGTGTAACCGTCCGAGATCCCGCCCGCGAGGATGATCGGGCCCTCATATCTCTGGCGAACGGCGCGAACGAAAGCGAGTAGATTCATCCAGCCGGTTTGTCCGCCGGCGCCCGCGGTCAAGAGAACGAGGCCATCGACGCCTGCGGCAATCGCTTTCTCGGCGTGGCGCAAAGTGGCGACATCAGCAAATACCAGGCAACCAATGTCATGCAGAGGACCGGTTACTTCAGCAGGAGACCCTACGCTGGTGATGACCATTTCAATGCGGTATTGCAACAGGCAAGCAAGTTCCTCTTTCATCTCTGCACGCTTGATAATCAGGTTAGGACAGAACGGAGCCGGCGGTTGTTCAGGATTTGCTTCAGTCGCAACGCTGAGTGCAGTTTCAATTTGTTGCAACCATATTTGCAGTCCTTCAACGGTGCGGGCGTTGGCAACTGGAAACGCGCCAATCACGCCGCTCCTGCAGGCGGCAATCACCAAATCAGGCCCTGACACGGACAGCATGGGCGCAGCGATCAAAGGCAAATGCAAACGATTTGTGATGCTCTCAGGCAAACGAGTTGTAGGCATAAACTATTCGGTTCAGTAAAGCGGATTTCTCAAGGAGACGCTTTGTTTGCGTAGGAGCACGGCGCGCCACGCTCCTACAGACTATGGCAGGGCTTCGTAAGTAGAGGTGACCTCGATTGCTTGTCCACTCGTGCGCAGCCCACGAACCCCAGCGAGGTCAGCACCAACGAGGAACGGAGCGCCTTCAACTGCACGACCGCCGAACAACACCCACGATGAAAACCGGGCAAGCGCGGGGCTTTCTTTTGCTGTGTCGTCAGCAGCCCTTGCCGTATGAACTATCCAGCGTGTGAGGAAGAAGAGTGCAATGCTGAATGCCAGCAGTGTGGTAGAATTTCGCATCCTACCACACTGCTGTACACGGTGAGATTCTACCCGCATTCGTACACAAACCTGTTGTGATAGATTGCTCGTTACGAACGGTACAGCACGCCTTTCACTGCGGTTATCACTTTCTCTGTATTGGGAAACACTAAGTGCTCGAGATTTTTGGCGTATGGCATCGGGACGTCTTCACCAGTGACGCGTATTACCGGGGCATCAAGATAATCGAATGCCTTACTGGTAATCCGATACGAGATTTCAGCTCCAGCTCCCGCAAACGGCCAGCCTTCTTCAACAATCACACATCGATTGGTCTTCTTTACTGAACGGAGAATTAACGCTTCATCAAGTGGACGAATTGTGCGGGGATCGATGATTTCGACCTCAATCCCGGATTTCGCTAGCTCGGTGGCGGCTTCTAATGCGACGGCAACCATCTTTGACCACGCAACAATAGTGACATCTTTTCCTTCACGCTTCACGTCGCCTTTGCCTAGCGGGATCGTGTACTCTTCTTCTGGGACTTGGCCTTTGTGACCATAGAGCAATTCGCCTTCAATAAAGACAATTGGGTTCTCGTCGCGAATGGCGGTTTTCAATAATCCTTTCGCATCATACGGCGTCGCCGGAGCTACGACTTTCAAGCCGGGGACATACGAATATAAGCTCTCAACTGCTTGTGAGTGTTGGGCCCCAAGTTGATGCGCTGCACCGCCGGGACCGCGAAAGACGATTGGCAGCGATAGCTGTCCTCCCGACATATAGCGCAATTTTGCGGCATTATTAACGAGCTGATCATAGGCGCATAACGAGAAGTTCCACGTCATGAATTCAATGATCGGCCGCAGGCCAACCATCGCTGCACCAATGCCAATGCCGGCAAAGCCGGTTTCAGCAATCGGCGTATCGACCACCCGACGCTCGCCGAAACGATCGAGCAATCCTTCGGATACCTTGTAGGCTCCGTTGTAATGGCCGACTTCTTCGCCCATTAAAAATACGCGCTCGTCGCGTTCCATTTCTTCACTCAGCGCTTCCCGAAGAGCTTCACGGTAGGTAATCTCTCTCATAGTAGAATCCTTATGGAAAATAGTAGCCAGTAGTCAGTAGCCAGTAGTCAGCATGGAAGAGCAACGATGAATGATAAAAATCCCTGCATCTCGATTTGCCGTTCATCGTTCTGCATTCTGCGTTTTGCCTTTCTACTGACTACTGACTACTGACTACTGAATGCTGACTACTGACTACTTGGTTCATCATTCTGCATTCAGAATTCATCATTATTTTCGCTACGCTCGGGCCCGTCGCGGTAGAGGCACGACCTTCTCGGGCTCACTTCCGTGTGGCGTTTCGGTGTACACATCATCGTAGAGCGTTGCCGGATCGGGAACCGGCGATTCATCGGCGAACTTTACGGCGTCGTTCACATCCTGCTTGGCTTGGTCATCTATCGCTTTCAATTGTGCTTCGTTAGCGATCCCCAGCTCGTAGATTCGGTCGGCGAGAATGCGAATCGGATCACGCTTCATCCACTCGTCGACTTCTTCTTTGGTGCGATATTTGGCGGGGTCGGACATCGAATGTCCACGAAAACGGTAGGTCTTCGCTTCGACTAAGATCGGGAGGCTTTGGGTACGCGCCCGCTTCGCAGCCCGGCGGACAACATCACGGACTTCGAGTACATCGTCGCCGTTCACAATTTCCTGCGCCATGGGGTAGCCTTTGGCACGAACCGCAATGTCCTCAACGGCCAACGTCCGATACAGCGGTGTTCCCATTGAGTACAGGTTGTTCTCGCAAATAAAAATCACCGGAAGTTTCCACAACGCTGCCAGAGCCATTCCTTCATGAAACGCGCCCATGTTGGCGGTGCCTTCGCCGAAGAAACAGAGCGTGACATCTGGTTCACCGCGATATTTGGCGGCAAAAGCGATCCCGGCGGCAATAGGGACATGGCCCCCAACAATGGCATGTCCACCCATGAAGCGTTTGCTCACATCAAAGAAGTGCATCGACCCGCCGCGGCCTTTGGCACAGCCGGTGGCTTTGCCGAACAGCTCGGCCATTGCGGCTTTCATGTTACCGACACGTGCGAGATAATGTGCGTGCTCACGATAGGTCGCGAGGATGTAGTCGGTTGGCTCAATTGCAGAGATCGCGCCGACCGCGACGGCTTCTTCACCATTATACAGATGGAGAAACCCACCAATCTTGCCACGGGTATATTGTCGCGCGCATTCTTCTTCAAAGCGGCGGATACGGGTCATGTCACGATATAATGACAGCAGTAAATCTCTATCCATGAAATCTCCTTTATCAGGAGAGTGAAGAATTAAGAGTTAAGAAAGAAGAATTAGGGAATCTCGGAAGTCTTTTTACCGCGGGATCATTTTTCTTATTCGAGGTTCGCAACACTCTTCACTCTTCACTCTTCACTCTGCCTTACCGTCCTTTCGGCATCTTCAAAACACGTTCAGCGATAATATTGCGCTGGATTTCCGACGTACCGGCTTCGATCGTGTTTGCGCGTGAGCGCATGAAGTGATGTTGCCAGCGACCCCCCTCGATTGCCCACGGTGACTCCCGCATAAGCTGATTGTATGGACCTTCAAGCATCATAGCAGTTTCTTGCATGCGTTGGTTGAGTTCGCTCCACCATAGTTTCAAAATCGACCCTTCTGGCCCTGGCGTTCCCCCACGCAACAAACGGGTAAAATTACGATAGCAGTTATACTTCAAAATCTCGACATCAATGAGATGCTGGGCCAGTTGCTGACGAACCTGGGGGTCTTTCGTTGCATTCTGGCCACCGACGGATGACTGCCTCGCTAGTGCGACAAGATTTTTATAGAGAATACGAAAGCGAGCTTGCGTACCGAAGGATGCCGTCCCGCGCTCGTTCATTAACGTCGTGAGTGCAACACCCCAGCCGTTATTCAGCTCACCGACTAAATTGGCACGCGGTACGCGGACATCTTCAAAGAAGATTTCGTTGAACTCGGATTCACCGGTCATTTGTCGTAACGGACGCACGGTAATACCGGGGCTTTTCATATCAACGAGGATGTATGAAATGCCGCGATGCTTGGGCGCGTCAGGATCAGTCCGGACAAGGAGCATGCACCAGTCGGCAACGTGAGCGAGAGTTGTCCACACTTTTTGTCCGTTGAGAATAAATTCGTCACCATGTAATTCCGCTTTTGTACGGATAGAGGCGACGTCGGAACCGGAGCCAGGCTCCGAAAATCCTTGGCACCAGATCTCGTCACAGTTGAGGATTTTCTGCAGATAGCGCTTCTTTTGCTCCTCGGTGCCATGCACGATGAGGGTTGGTCCGGCCATGCTGAGTCCGAGCACGTTGAGCGCTCCTGGAGCTTCAACCTTGGCCATTTCTTCATTGAAGATAGCGAGCTCGACCATTGAGGCGCCTCGTCCACCGTACTCTTTCGGCCAGGACAATCCGACGTAGCCACCTTCGTACATCTTCCGTTGCCAATCACGCAGGAACGCAAGCCGCCCTTCTCCTTTTGGAGATTTGTATCCTGGCGTTCCCCACCCCTCAGGGAGGTTCTGTTGCAACCATGTGTGTAAATCCTGGCGAAAGCGTTCTTCTTCCGGCGAGAATGAGAAGTCCATGTTGTCCCCTCTTCCGGTTTTAATGCCTAACGTAGGAGAAATACAAGCCTAAAACGTAATGCGTAAGACGTAAAGGGAACCAGAAAGGCAGAATAGTGTTCTTTTTAATTTTTACGTTTTACGTTTTATCCCTTCCGTGCCCCCTCTAACATCTCGCGCGCATGCTGTCGCGCTTCGGTGCTGATCGCTACGCC
>JAYVFX010000379.1:0-2302 GCA_043772795.1 Deltaproteobacteria bacterium | reverse complement strand
CGTCCCACAGGGCGAAGGCAAACATCCCTTCTAATCGATCCAAACATGCTGTGCCTTCCTCTAGGTACGCGGCGAGGATGACCTCAATGTCCGTCTGGCTCCTAAACACGTATCCACGTGCCTGCAGATCCTTGCGTAAGGTATCAGCGTTATAAATCTCGCCATTGGCGATTAAGTGCAAACGACCATCTGGACTCGCGAGTGGCTGTTGACCTGTCACTAAATCAACAACCCGAAGCCGCCGTGCGGCTAATCCGACCGATCTATCAAACCACACGCCATGTTCGTCCGGTCCGCGATGGGCCAGTGCCTGCCCCATCGCCTCCAGCACGGCGCGTGGCGTGTTATGGGGGTCACTAAAACTTAGACTACCAGCGATTCCACACATGTGTATCCTTGTCACAGACTGTGCGTGTTGTTTATTGGGGAGAGGAGCCGTTGCTCGGACTCGCACCAGGCACAGTGATCCATTGTCCTTGCTGGGTAAGAGAGCGTGCTCCCGCTTCGAGTGCTGCCACAGTGCGGAGCGAAAACTCTCCGCTGCTCGGAGCAGGCTGCCCTGTCAGAATACTCTCCCGAAATGCCGCACAAGCGAGCGCGAGAGGTTCACCACGGTTTTCGGTAATCTCTTCTATGACCTCATGTTTTTCTATAGGAATCAGGTTGGTGCGAGCGACAGCTTCTGGCCCCGTCTCGGTGATCCGTCCGAGGCGATACGCATAACGCGTGAGACTGCGCTGCCCGAATCGCCCCTCATATTCAAGCATGCCGTGTTCCCCGACGACCATGACCGTGGCTTTCTTCTCGGGACACAGCCAGCTCAAGTATACGTGGGCCGAAATGTCGCCTGCGAGGTGGAGTGATGCCCACACCACATCTTCGATCCCCGGCTGTAAAAACGCGTGGCCAGTCGCGGACACCCGGGTGACCGGTGTATCGAGCAGATAATGCAGGATTGACAAATCGTGAGGCGCCGAGTTCCACCATACGTTAGAGTCCCGGCGAATTCGGCCCATGCCGGTACGTTCCAAGGAAACATGGTAAATCTTGCCGAGATCTCCAGTTGTAATGAGGGTGCGTGCCTGTGCGAGCAAGGGATCGTACACAAACGTCTCGTCGACGAACAGTATTCGTTGCCATTCCTGGGCCAGAGTCACGAGCTTTCGGCCTTCGTCGTAAGCAAGCGCGAGTGGCTTTTCGACCCACACATGTTTCCCTGCCTCTAACGCTGCGTAGGCCAGTTGATAGTGTGTTGCGGGCGGTGTAGCCAGTAGCACGGCTTCAATGTTCCGGTCACGCAAAACCTGATCGTAGGACGGTGTCAATGTGACTTGAGGGTAGCGGGCTTTGGCCTGTTGTAAGATACCCGGCTGCTCGTCGCACACCGTCTTCAGCCACATTCCGTCGGTTGTCTGGAGTACACGGAGCAGGTTCGCTCCCCAGTACCCGGCACCAACCACCGCCGCTGGAATTCCTGTGCGCATCGCATTGCCTCCCATTTTTGTGTGATCTCTAGATGTTAGTTTTCTCACCGGGTTGGTTCTGGACTCTGACGAACTCCTGTAGTCGCAGGTAGGCAAAAGAGAGATACACAGCCGCCCCGGCAGTCGTGATCAGTCCAGTAAGTTTGCCCACACTATTCGCCACCAACTCCGCCCGGATGAAATAGAATAAGCTGGCCAATGCGATCAGCACTGCCATGAGCACGGTAGGCATCGTCTCTTGAATGCCGTGTCGGATACAATGCACAGGCAACAAGTCACGGAGTACGGCAAACAGGCGACGAAGCCCGTAATGCGAGTGGCCTGAATGTCGTGCGCGGTCAGTGACCGGAACTTCTGCCACGGCGTCGGCGGTAACCTGTAAGATTACTGGCAAGAACCGATGCATTCCGGTGGGAAGCGCGAGTCCGGTGAGAATTTCTCGTCGGTAGACTTTCAGTCCGCAGCCACAGTCATGCACGGGAACACCTGTCACCCACGCAATCAAGTGGTTGGCCACACGAGAGGGAAGGATGCGTAGCCAGTATTCTTCCTGACGATCCCGACGCCAGCCACTCACAACGTGATAGCCATCAGCCAATTTGGCAAGTAAACGCGGGATGTCCTGCGGGTTATTCTGGCCGTCCCCATCCGAGGTCACTACGATCCGACCCTGCGCCTGATGAAACCCTGCGGTCAACGCCGCCGCCTCGCCGCGATTTTCCGGCAAATGGATGACGCGTACGTTGCTGTCAGTTCGGGCAATGGCATCAAGGAGCGCACCAGTACCATCGGTGCTGCCATCATTCACGAATACGCAT
>JAYVFX010000378.1:0-15991 GCA_043772795.1 Deltaproteobacteria bacterium | reverse complement strand
CCGCTGTGGCCGCTCGAGAAAAAGCCGTGGCCGCCCAAGCGGAGGTGCAGGCGGCAAGAGGCGAAGACTTTCTCCCAGGTCAGTATGTGGAAGCCACGTCGCTCCTCCATGAGGCAGAGCAAGCGCTCTTGCGCGAAAAATTTACTGATGCTCACGAACAGTTTGAACGAGTTACCACACGCTGGCAGCAGATCAAACAAGAGGCGGTGATCGCGCAGCAAAAGCAAGAAGCCGAGGCTGCCAAAACGCGTGCCTATGAGCTGCGGGAGCAAACGCGTACCAGTAAGGGCAAACAAAAGAAACTTGCGGAAAAAGCGATTGCGACTGGCGATCAACTCTTGCAACAGCGACGGTATCCGCAAGCGCAAGCAAACTACACGGAAGCGCTCTCTCTTTTGTCTGCTCTTCAGCCACAGGGAACAGATGAAGAAGAGCCGACACTCATTGAGCAGATTCCGCAATCAGCAAAGCGCGCAGAAGTTCGCCCTGTCCCGGCAGCTCCCCCCGCTACTTCACGCCTGTCCACGTCTGTTGTGGTGGGTGTCGTTGCTCTTGCTGCTGTCGCTGCTCTGGGTCTGTATTTCAACGGCGCATTTCAGTCCTCTGAATCCTTACAGATTGTGAAAGTTGAACCGCCGCCGAAGGTCGAGCCACCACCGCCATCGAAAGTGGAACCGGTGCCACCGCCGGTCGAACCGGTGCCACCGCCGCTCCCAAAGAAGGTGGAACCAGAGCCGCCACCACCAACGGCGACGGTCGAACCGATTCCCCCATCCCCACCAAAGAGGATGGAGTCTGAACCTCCGAAACCGGAATTGCCATTGCAGCCGCCGAAGCTGACCCAGGCGAAACCAGACGGTGCGGCTGAAATGACCGTTGCTGAAGGAAAACAACTTGCCTTTCTCGTCGATGCGCAGAGCACGCAGCCTCAAGCCCTCAAATTCTCCTGGCTGCTTGATGGGAAGAAACAAGCGGACGGGAAGAAGTGGACCTATCAGCCAGGGTATGATGAGGGTGGAGAGCGTGTCCGGGAAGTGAAAGCGGTCATTTCAGATGGCAAGAATGCTCCGGTGGAAAAGATCTGGTCAGTGCGGGTGCAGGATACTCCACGTCCCCCGGTAATTGTGAGTGCTTCACCGAAGGCAGGTCCAGTTTCACTTCCTTCTGGAGAAGAGCAGAAGTTTACTGTACAGGCGACTGATCCGGATAAAGATGATCGTTTGGTCTATGTCTGGTCACTGGACGGAGAAGAAGTAGCCCGAGGAGAAGAACGTAGCTGGCAACTCCCGGCGTCCATCTCTGACGCATCACATGCAGTGAAGGTTGAGGTGATTGATAAAGCAGACAAGAAGGTACAAGTAGCATGGAATGTGACGCCGAAAGTTTTGGCTGTTCCCCCACGTATTGTCGATGTTGATCCAGGGGACACAAGCCTGACTGTCGATGCAGGGAAGCCTCTCGATTTCACCGTGACCGCAGAAGTGGTTGGTGGCACAGGGAAGGGAAGAAAAGACGTCAGTTATCTGTGGGCTGTGGATGATGCCCGCCCGCAACGGACGGATAGCGGACGGTTCCGTTTCGCGGAGACGAGACCTGGCACCTATCAGTTATCTGTCAGTGCCATTGGTCCGGAGGGTTTGCAGAGTACGGTAAAACGGTGGACGGTGGAAGTCAAAGCTATCGAGGTCGCCCGGCCACCACAACCGCCACCTCCACCGCCTCCTACTCGACCAGAACCGCCAACCGGGACGTTGAGTCAACAAGAAGTGATAAATTGGCTTGAAACGACTTATCGCCAGGCATGGGAAAGTCGGAACGTTGACGTACTCGTCCAGCTTGGCGAGGTCTCGGCGCAGGACGCTGCCAAGCTCAAAGGCATTCTCGATGGGTACAAAGGTTTCCAGGTATCGTTCAAAGATGTCAACGTGCGGAATGAAGGTAACCGCGCGGTCGTCCGCTTTACGAGAGTCGATACGATTGATGGCAAGACTCTCCCGCTGCCACCCAAAGAAGTAACGCTTGAAAAAGGGGATGGTGGGCGTATCGCCCGACGGCGCTAGTTCCTCTTGATCTGTCGGGACTCAGCTATCCTGCCTGACTGGTACGGTGACCCAACGCGAACGCGACGAGATCAAGCCCGCCGACTTGCCAACCATTTGTACCGTACTCAATGACCGTAGAAAGTTGAATGCTTTTCTCGATACGTCGTTCAGTGAGGCGATCAATAAAACGATCCGTACGGAGGAATGCAACAGTGGCAGTGTTGGCTCCGACTTGTACCTGCACATTGCGCAAGTCAATATGCAGATCACGAACTGTGTAAGCGAAGTAGTCATGCAGGACGCCCAGCTGCTGTGGCGTGAGAGCGGGGTGGTATGCCGCAATTGTATTGACGTCTCCTTGCGCGAGGGCGGCAAAGTATTTTTGCAGAAACATAAACAGTGGTGCCTGTTGGCGAGCTTCTTCTGGAGACGCAGGTGTGACGGTTGCTGGTTGTGCAGATTCACCGAACGAAGCTGAAGTTATGGTCAGAAGAACCAGCCACGGCACGATAAGGAAAGTAGCGATACGTCGCACACTCATGAGTACACCTCCGTATTCCTGCACTATAAATCAGTATATCGTACCTTCCCACTCTATCCTAAACAATAGACTTGTTGCGATGGGAGAAAATTTAACAATTTATTGTTTTCACTAGAGTTATTGCTTTTGATGTGGATTACTACCGTGAGGGCATGAAACTACAAATCTCCGACTTAACCACGGAATATCAATGGTGCGCCGCCATTTAGGAGTCTGCGCGGGTCCATGGAATTTCCATCTAAATTGTCGATTTTACACGTCGCAACAAGTCTAATTATTTTTCATCCGTCTGAGCTGGATATCTGCCGGTCGCTTCAGCGCGGCTCCTCTCCGACGTGCAGAATGGGAGGACAACGAGTGATCTTCTGCTCGTGGCCTTACGGCTTATCGTCGATGCTACCTCAGACGGGAAGACTAAGCCCGCGCCGCTCTGACGCCCCTCTCCCCGCTAACAAATCGACCAGAAGAGTCCAGAACTACGAAAGTCAAGCACGCGTGCCGGAAGGGTACCAATCTGGGGAGTGAGATTTCTGGATACCGTTTTACTCCATCCGGGCTATGGCCTGTAGAGATCACGTAATGGTAAAATACAGAAAAAGGAAATGATATGGCGTATAAAGCAAAACTGAGACCCAAAACAGAGTGGCAACAAGATAACTGCATTAGCTGGTGGCTCGGATGCAGGAACAAGTCAGTTGAGGAGGCAGTTTATGGCAACGCTGCGGTGCGCTGCTGCCAGCGGGAGCGGTGCATGCTCTTTGCTGTTACACTCGCCGTTGAGCAAGGATGTCCAGTGGAAGTTCCATGCATGAAGGCGACATAGACGTCAAATTTTTAATAACTATCTATGTGGTTTGTCTATTCACTGACTATCCAGACTTCGTCAGTTTGCGGGTGTAGATCGGGTTAAAGAGCACCTGAGTAGGCAGATGGACCTCCGGCAATTTTCCGCGGACAAGAAAAAGGCGGTCCTCTGCTTTCTCGAACTCTTACTGCAAGAAAATCGGCAACGACTTTTAGAGCTGGTGAATCAAAAAGTGATCCCTCCCGAAAAGCAAGAACTCCTTTCAGCGTATGGTCTTTCCGCATTTGATATAGCAGATCTCCTGAATCGAATACTTGCAGGGGAGCGACCCTTTGAAGACTGGATGTATGCTCATGGACACTCAGCGGAAACGGTAGCTGAGGTCTACAAAGTTATCGACGAAGTGGTTAATGGCACAAGGCATACTTCCTCTCCCAATCGAGAAAATGCACTGAAGCACGATGTGGGACAAAGCTTTAGTTGTAGCCGGAGGAAATACGAGGAATCAAATTCCTGGATTCCGTTTCACTCCATTCAGGCTGTGACACTTCTTTCCGTCATTTTATCACTTTTTGTTTTTTATCTTGTTATGTCCGTAAGATGTTCACCCCATAGTCAGAAAAGACCTTGTCATGGGTGACAACGACAAGGTTCTCGACTTGTGCTTGTGCGATCAGCATCCGATCAAACGGGTCGTTATGGTGCGGAGGAAGTTTTCCAGCTACTAAGGCATGATACGCCGAAATCGACAGTTCCACGAAGCCATTGGCGGCAATTTCCTGGTCAATCCGCTCCGTCCCTGGGTCAAGTCTGTCGAGCTGTGCTTTAATCGTGATTTCCCAAACAGTGACAGCGCTGACATGGACAAGCGCCGTTGCCTCGGCAATCGCTATCCGTGCCTCTTGCTTTAGTTTCGGACTTTCAGCTAGCCACCACAGGAAAGCGTGCGTGTCTAAGAGGAGACGGTTCACTTCCCCTCTCCACGAAATGCAGCGGCAAGTGTATCGGGCAACGGAGCGTCAAAGCCGCGACCGATCTTGATTTTTCCCTTGAGGCGACCAGGCTGCCGTACTCCCTTGTGAAACGGAACGAGCTTAGCTAGAGGCTTTCCACTTTTAGCAATAACGATTTCTTCTCCAGCTGCCACACGTTCTAGCAGTCGCGAGAGCTGTGTTTTCGCCTGATGAATATTGACTTGATCCATAGCCGTCCCTTGTTAGTCAAATGAACTAAGTTTAGTCCACTAAAAGAAGAGCAGCAAGCGCTGGATACTGGGGGGGACTTGTCTATTCAAGCTCAGTCGCCTGCGCTTACAGTAGTGGTAGCCCGGATAAAGTCCGGGGAATGAGGTCCCTGGCTTCCGTTTCATTCCACCCAGGATGCGAGGCTGTTTCCTACTAGAATGAAGGAGAGTATGGAGGGTACAATAGCCCCTCGTATGGGAGGCACACACATGCAGACTGCAATGAACACTGCTTTGCCCGAGGTGCATCTAACTCCGCCGCGTGGGCCGGATCACTGCATTCTTCTTTCTGGTATTGGTTGGGAGACTTACGAGCGGCTGTTGGCTGATATGGGGGATAGTCACGCCGCGCGTTTCGCCTATGACCAGGGAGTATTGGAAATTATGGCGCCATCGTATGAGCATGAAAAGGTTAAACACAATATCGCGATGCTCGTGGAACTCCTTGCTGGTGAGATGGAGATTGATATTGAAGGCGGTGGCTCAACCACTTTTCGCCGTAAGGATTTGACAAAAGGGTTTGAGCCGGACGAGTGCTTTTATATTCCACATGCCGAACTGGTCCGTGGTAAGAAACAGATTGACCTCGCCGAAGATCCACCGCCGGACCTGGTTATTGAGATTGACATTACCAGTCCATCGTTGAGCAAGTTTCCTATTTTCGCAGCGCTGGGTATTCCAGAGGTCTGGCGGTACAACGGAACGCAAGTGTCAATTTTTACCTTAGCGGGAACTGCATATGTCGAACGCCCGGACAGTGTGGCCCTACCAAAAGTCACCAGCACCACCCTGAGCGAGTTGCTCGGTACGAGTCAGCAATTGAAACGAACAGAGTGGCTGCGCCAGGTGCGGACCTGGGCGCGGTCGTGCTTGTAACAGGCTCGGTGCGAATGGAAGTTCAAAAGCGACAAAGGAACTAGGAGTTCTGGAGGCCATACGATCAAGGCTGGGCGAAGAAGAAATTTATTCGGGATAAGTAGATCCGTCTTAGTGTTTTGACGTACCAGTCAGAGACATACGGGAAAAGGGGATCAAGTCTTGTTTGACATGCTGGGATTTTCAGGAATTAGGGGTCAAGTTTTGCATTGCCACATTCGCAAACTCTTTCCCTATAAACATTAAGGGCGCGTTATCGTGCTATCCCAAATCCCTCGATAACCCCATCTGTAAATCAGCATAAGTCTTTTTTGCGAAGAAGAGTGTTGATTTCGCCTTTATACTGACTGTACAGTCAGTCATATGACTAGAAATTCAGTCACAAGCGGCAAGGAAGAGTTAGTCCGGGATTTTCGCGTCCGTGAAATCCTCGAAGCAGCTCGTCGTGTGGTCGCGCGTAACGGGTTCCAGGGGGTGACGATTGACCGGGTGGCTGAGGAAGCCAAGATCGCCAAAGGTACTGTCTACCTCTATTTCCATACGAAAGAAGAGCTACTCAAAGCGGCGGTCGAGCAGGGGATGGTAAACTTCACGAGTCAGATTCGTGCGGAAGTCGCAGAAGTCAGCCAACCGCTGGAGAAACTCTGTCGACTTGTAGAAGCCGCACTGGAATTGAGCGATTCGCAGCGAGATTTCTTCAAAACGTTACTGTTGGAACGGAACTTTCTCGCGGCGGCACCCAGTCATCCTGAAGCTGCCCAAATGCTCGATCTCTACCTCTCGTATATCCAATTCATTGCCAGTGTCATTCAGGAGGGAGTTGATGCCGGAGTCTTACGTTCGCACGACGTAGAAGTCTCGGCGTTTGCGCTGAACGAGGCGATGCGTGGCTGTTTTCAGCAACGCGCCCTGGGATTGACCAGTCGTACCGCCATTGATGATGCAAACATTTTGTTAGATTTGTTCTTTCACGGAATCTTGGACCCTCGTTATAAGGAGCAATTATCGTGAGCTGTTTCCGGCATACCCGTCTCTTCTCGTGTAGCCTCAGAGCCATAACTGTTTTTGTCAGTTTGAGCACGGTGTTTATCTTTTCCAGCTGTAGGTCTTCTTCTTCAGAAGTCGAAGCTGCGAAGTCCGCGGCGGGCCAAATTGTCCCAACAGAACCGCAAGTACTGTCAGTGCAGGTCGCGAAACCTGAGTGGCGGAAAATCCAACGTACTGCGCAAGGGCAGGGAGCGTTGTTTGCGAAGGAAAGTGTGATCATAGCGACCAAGATGCCTGGCTATATTAGCAAGGTTGCTGTGGATTTTGGTGACCGCGTGCGTGTAGGGCAGATCCTGGTCGAAATCGAACGTGAGGAACTGGCGCTCCAAGTCGATGCCGTCGAGAGCGCACTGAAACAAGCACAAGCTAACCACATTCGCGCGAAGGGTGATTACGAGCGCGCGCAGCAACTCGCAGCGGAGGAGCTGATCCCGCCACAACGGCGTGATGCGGCTGAGGCGGACTACAAGGTGGCCGAAGCCAACGTGCGCTCGGCAGAGAAAGCGATTGCCTTAGCGCAAAAGCGTCTAAAAGATACACATGTGGCTTCTCCGATCAACGGGTTCGTGCAGCAACGGTTTGTGAATTCGGGAGAGTACATGACCGCCGGCGCGAAACTGCTGGAAGTTGTGGATGTGCATCCCCTCAAGCTACGGACGCCGATTCCTGAACGCTACGCGCGTCTCGCGCATATCGGTCTGATGATGCAGGTGGAAGTTGATGCACTCCCTGGGGAAAAGTTCAATGGGAGGCTCACCCGAGTTGCTGCTGGCGTAGATCAGGCGACGCGCAGTTTGTTAGTAGAAGCAGAAATACCAAACCCAGAAGGAAAACTTCGACCCGGCTACTTTGCGCATGTGACTGGAGTGATGGGTGAGGAAACCGTACTGTTCATCCCGCGTACGGGCGTGTATCGCTACGCTGGGGTCGAACGGATCTTTATCGTTCAAGACAATAAAGTCATTTCTCGCGAGGTAAAAACTGGCATCGAAGAAGGCAATCTCATCGAAATTGCTAATGGGCTGTCGGAGAACGAGCACGTAGCAGTTTCCGCGATCGATCGCTTAGCCGACGGTATGACTGTCCAACCGCAACTTGCGGAGGCCAAATGATCCTCGCTGATATTTGTGTACGGCGCCCGGTTTTTGCCACTATGCTTGTTGGTACGCTAGTGGTTGCGGGCTGGTTTTCTTACAAGAGTTTGACGCTTGATCTCTTTCCCAAGGTCGACATGCCGGTGGTGACCGTCACGACTACGCTTCCAGGGGCAGGACCTGAAGAGATGGAAGCGCAAGTGACCAAGCCGATTGAGGAAGTCATCAACACTGTGAGTGGGATTGATGAGCTGCGTTCCGTGACCCGTGAAGGGTTGTCGCAGATTATCGTCCAGTTCAAGTTGGAAAAAAACCTCGCGGTTGCGGCTGCGGAAGTGCGAGACAAAGTTGGCACTGTTCTAGCGAAGCTTCCTGAAGATGCCGACCCTCCAGTCGTTGAGAAATTTGATGTTGATGCCACCCCGGTGTTGACGCTGACAGTCTCGGGGTTTCAGAGCATTAAGGAGTTGACCGAGATTGCTGAAAAGAAGGTAAAAGAGCCGCTGGAGTCGATTTCAGGGGTCGGTGCGATCTCGATTATCGGTGGGCAGAAACGCGAGATTCAGGTGTTAGTTGATCCCGAACGCCTGAAAGCCTACGGCCTCGCTATTAAAACGGTGGCGACTGCTCTGGACAAGCAGAATGTTGAATTCCCTGGTGGGCGCATTACCCGGACCGACGGAGAGACCGTGCTGCGGACGCTTGGTCGGATCGGTTCTGTCCGCGAATTTGAAAGCATCGTGGTGGCAAACAACAAGGGGGCTCCGATCACCCTCGCCGACATCGGGCGCGTGGAAGATGGCGTGGTGGAGCCGCGTACCGTTGCCCGTTTCGACGGGAAAAACGCGGTATCTCTGATTCTACGTAAACAATCGGGTACCAACACTGTATCCACAGTTGATGCTGTCCGTGAACGTCTCACCGAGGTACAAAAACTCCTCCCGACCGGCGTAGAGGTGTTGATCACGCGAGATCAATCAAACTTCATTCGCGAGTCTGTCAATGAAGTCCAAAAGCATTTGTGGTTAGGCGCACTCTTTGCCAGCATTATTGTCTATTTTTTCCTCGGTAACCTCCGCTCGACTTTGATTGCTGCGGTATCGATCCCGGTGTCGATTATTTCGACCTACACGTTGTTGGCCGTGGCAGGATACTCGCTCAATCGTATTACTTTGCTCGGACTGACCTTAGCCGTTGGTATCGTCATTGATGACGCGATCGTCGTACTAGAGAACATTTATCGCTATATCGAAGAGAAGGGCATGAACGCCTTCGAGGCAGCTCGCGCGGCCACAGCCGAGGTCGGCTTGGCAGTGTGTGCAACGACGTTGTCGCTGATAGTGATCTTCATTCCGGTCGGGTTTCTGAAAGGTACGATCGGTATGTGGCTCAGCAGCTTTGGTTTCACGATGGCCTTTGCCATTTTGGTCTCATTGCTGGTGGCGTTCACCCTGACACCGATGCTCTGTTCACGGTTTTTACCGAAAAAGCTAGCGCAGCATGGTCACACTTCGCGTGACTCGCGATTCTACGGACTCATAGAACGTATCTATATGACGTTGCTGCGGTGGTCGCTCCGCCATCGCTGGGTGATTGTCTGTATCGCGATAGGTATCTTTGCTTCGACGCCGTGGATTGCCAAACATGTCCGTACCAGCATGATGGCGAGCGATGATCGTGGTGAGTTTGAGATCAACATTAAGACGCCACCAGGCTATTCACTAACTCAAACCGATGCGGCTACGCGTACGATTGAGGATGAAATTCGCCCCCTTGCCGGAGTGAAGCATTTGTTATCGTTGGTAGGCAGTACGGTTGGGGAAACGGTGACACGCGCGTCGATTATCGTCAATTTGGAAGAATACGAACATCGGACGGTTACCCAACAGCAAGTGATGGCTTTGGCGCGTGAAAAGGTCAAAGCCTTCAAACAACTGCGGGTGAGTGTCGACAATATTCTCCCGGTCAGCGGTGGTGGTGTGCAGAACGTCGATATTTCCTACAACCTCCGTGGTCCAGAATTAACCATGCTCCAGAAGTATGCCGATGACCTGAAAGTGCGAGTACGGAACCTGTCCGGCATTGTTGATATTGATTCAACCTTTGAAGGTGGCAACCCCGAGTTGCAAGTAAAGATCGACCGACGCAAAGCTGCGGATCTCGGTATTGAAGCAGCGGATATTGCCTCGACGCTGCGTGTGATGGTTGCGGGAGACAAAATTACCACCTATCGCGAAGGCGATGAATTGTACGACGTGCGTTTGCGGCTGACGCCCGAGGCACGCAATCGTGCTGAGGTAATACAAGCAGTGACAATCTCCTCAGCCACAGTTGGACAAGTACGTTTGGACAACCTGGTGAATATGGTTCCTGGCACTGGCCCGGTTCAGATTGACCGGCAAGAGCGACAACGCCAGATCACGATCACCGGTAACCTGGCGAAGGGACATGGTTTGGGAGATGCACTGGCTGACATTGATGCCGAAGTGAAAAAGATGGGACTGGCACCAGGCTATAGCACCGGCGTGACCGGCATGGGTAAGATGTTTGCCGAGATGATGGGCAGCTTCAAACTCGCCTTCTTGATCTCGATCATTGGTATGTACATGGTTTTGGCTGCACAGTTTGAGAGTTTTCTTCATCCTATTACCATCATGCTCGCGTTGCCTTTGGCGATCCCGTTTGCGCTACTCTCGTTGTGGCTGACTGATCAGTTTCTGGCGATTTTTAGCATTCTTGGCGTGCTCCTTTTGTTCGGGATTGTCAAAAAGAACTCGATTCTTCAAGTCGATCACACGATCAATTTGCGGGCAAAAGGGTTGCCACGAGATGAGGCCATCCTTACAGCCAACCGTGAACGTTTGCGGCCAATTCTTATGACGACGCTTGCCTTGGTTTCTGGCATGTTCCCGGTCCTCTTGGGACAAGGACCAGCCGCAGAAAGTCATCGCGGAATCGCGGTGGTCATCATCGGTGGACAGAGCATGTGTTTGTTACTGACGCTCTTGATGACTCCGGTAGCGTACTCACTGTTTGATGACTTAGAAGTGCGCATTGCGCGCCTTGTGACGTTCGTACGTCGACAGGTCGCGCGTTGGCGACCGCAGGCTGCACCGATTCCGCCACGGATTGGAGAAGATCCGGTTGGGGATTAGCTGCTAGTTGGGGAGCGAGGCCGTTTTGGGATGCCCTCTCCCCTTGTGGGAGAGGGCCAGGATAAGGGGGCAACCGTACCCAACACCCTCTCCTGTGTCCTCTCCCCTCAAGGGAGAGGAGAAAAAGAAGATATTCCGCACCCCAGCTTCTAGTGCATTTTTTCTAGAGAGTGAATATCGCTTTAGAAGGAGCGTGTGGAGGCTGCTCTGCTACCCCTTCTTCTCCATCGTCAACGAGACCGAATTGATACAATACCGTAGCCCCGTCGGCTCAGGGCCATCTTCGAAGACATGGCCGAGATGAGCGCCGCAGGAGCTACACATGACTTCAACCCGTTTCATGCCGTGGCTGTAATCTGTTTCCTCCTGGATATTTTTAGCCTTGAGTGGTTCCCAGAAACTCGGCCAGCCGCAACCAGCGTCGAATTTGGTCGCGGACGTGAACAGGTCAGCGCCACAACAGATACATTTATAGGTACCCGCTTCGTTTTTGATATAATACTCTCCAGTGAATGGTCGTTCGGTGGCTTTTTGTCGGCACACCGCGTACTGCGCTGGTGTCAACTCCGCACGCCATTCTTCATCTGACTTTTTGACTTTGTAGTCCATACAGAAACCTCCTTTACTGAGATTGCTCTGTTTTCTTACGGTGTTGGCATCGATTTGCCAACCACCTTTCTCTAGCAATTAACGGCCTTGTTTAGTACGACTATTAGCCAGGAGGTCTTGGGCTGCTCGACTGGCACGTTGAGCAGCCTCAGCCGCAACCCCAAACTGCTGGTGGTTAAAGGCAGTGTGCGCTGTGAGGAGGTCAGCTTCAGCCGCGCGTAACGCGTCACGGTCCACCTCGGCATGACTCTCGTCGACCGTGTTTATGTCGCGTTGCGCCTGCATCATTGCGGACGCAGCCTGTCGTTCATCACCACTCCCCCAGGATGACCAAATGACGATAGCGAGCAGGACAAGCACGCCAGCAATGACTCCGATCCATGAACTTCTTGGCATAGGTATCTCGACCCTCTCGGTTTTACAATTCTACAGACCAGAGGAAATCTCCCGTGTGCGCGCTTTTCGCCTTTTCTCTCATGAGGGTACGATCAGTCATGCTTCTCTTTTAGGACAGAGTCTTACGGCGTCAGTACCAACTTGCCAACTACCTTCGCTGCCAATAAATCAGCCAGTGCCTGGTGTGCTTCTGGTAGTGGATAGATTCGGCTTACGAGTGCCTTGATCTCACCTGCTGAGAAGAGTTTCGTGAGCGCACTCGCCATCTCCGGAATCAGTTCAGCAGAATTGCCCAGCACCATGCCATAAATGATGGGGTCTTTCATCAATGCTGCTGTCACTGCGAACGTTGCATCCGGCGATTTTCCCGTGCCGGTGCCGATCAGCACAATGCGTCCAGAGCGGGCTAACGCAGAAAAATCTTTGGCCAGGTTGTCTGTGGCGACGTTCTCGATAATGACGTTGACTCCAGTACCATTAGTGGCTTTCTGTACCTCGGCGACGAAATCTTGTTCTTTATAATTAATTGTGACATCAGCTCCAAGCTCGCGTGTTCTCACGGCTTTCTCTTGTGAACCCACGGTGGTGATGACACGCGCGCCGGCGACCTTCGCAAGTTGAATCGCGGCGACACCAACGCCACCAGCTCCACCCGAAACAAGGACGGTTTCTCCGGCTTTGAGTGCCGCTTTAGAATGCAGCGCGACGTATGCGGTGTAGAAGGGGACAGGAATTGCCGCCCCTTCGGCAAACGAGAGATTCGCCGGTAAAGGAATCGTTTCATTCGTAGGCATCAATGCCTTCTCAGCATAACCACCGCCGTTCAATGACCGACCAAAGACATGATCGCCAACTTTGACATGGGAGACTCCGCTGCCAACGGCTTCGACGATGCCCGAGACATCAGTGCCAGGAGTGTAGGGTAGCGACAGAGCTTGCGGGTAGCGACCCGACAGCCTGACCAAATCAGCCGGGTTGATGCCTGTAGCTTTGACCTGGATGAGGACGTGACCGTCTTTGAGCTGTGGTTCCAGTGCCTCTTCGTAGCGCAATAATTCCGGTCCGCCAAATTGTGCTGCGCGCATCGCTTTCATAGGGAGTCCTCTCCTCGTGCCGGCTTCGGTGTCTGTTCATTGCACAATCCGTTCGTATGGGCCAGTGGCATGATGACCGAAAGATCCTATATGAGTGAAAATGATGGACTGCTTATTATGCGGCTTCGGTAACTATCACGGGCTTTTCCTCAGGCTGCGGGCGAGGACGTAGCCAAGAAGCAACGATTGCCCCTCCGATTAGTGCAACTATCACTCCGAGAGACAGAACGATGGGAAACTTATATACATCGATCATCAACATCTTGATCCCGACGAACACCAACACCAGAGCCAGTCCGACCTTGAGATAGTGAAACTGTCCCATGACTCCCGCCAACAGAAAGTAGAGTGAACGGAGACCCAGGATGGCGAAAATGTTTGAGGTGTAAACAATAAATGGGTCGCCGGTCACCGCAAAAATTGCCGGGATCGAGTCAACTGCGAAAATCAGATCTGTGACTTCAATGACGACTAAGACCAACAATAATGGTGTGGCATAGCGTCGCCCTTCTTTGAGGATGAAGAAGCGAGACCCGTGGTAAGTCGAAACTGAAGGCACCACACGCATGAACAGACGAACCAACGGATTCTGTTCTGGGTGCATCTCAGCCTCTCTTTGTATGAAGAGCTTGATCCCTGTCAGTATCAGAAACCCGCCAAAGACGTACATAATCCAGTGGAACTGGTGGATCAGTGCCGCCCCTACCGCGATGAAGATTGCCCGCATGATTAAGGCACCAAGAATGCCCCAAAACAACACGCGATGTTGGAGCGCGGGTGGTACGGCGAAGGTCGAGAACACGACTGCGAAGACGAAAATGTTATCTACAGCCAAGGCTTTCTCAATGAGAAAGCCAGAGAGAAACTCTAGACCGCGCTCGCGACCAAACCAGGCGGCAATCCCTACGTTAAAGAGAAGCGCTAGACTGATCCAGATTGCACTCCAAGTGACTGCCTCTCTGGTGGTGACCTCATGTGCCTTGCGGTGAAAAACGCCAAGGTCAAGAGCAAGGAGTGCTAATATAAAAGCCGTAAAGCCCAGCCATAATCCCGGGGTGCCAATGGTCTCCGTCATGCAGGTGATTCCTTCCAATAGGTTCGTTGTTTACAGCGCGTGTGTGAATCGCTTGTGTTCTGCAGTGAGATCAATTTCTGAGTGGTCCATTCCTCTGAGTCGCCGCGTGCGCTCTGCGGTTGGCGGATGGGTTGAGAAGAGATTCGCAATTCGACCACCACCGATGAGCGGATTGACAATGTAAAGACTCGCTATTGCTGGCTGTGCAGTTTCCGCAGGTATCTGTTTTGCTCCACGTTCGAGTTTCTCCAAGGCGCGCGCGAGAGCTTCGGGATCGTTCGCTAAGCGAGCGCCAGTCTCGTCGGCCAGGTATTCGCGCGCGCGTGAGATACCGAACTGGACCAGCATAGAAACCACTGGTGCGACAAAGATGAAGAGCAAGCTTCCCGCAGCTGACCCGCTTTCCTCCCCTTCGTCATCCTGGCTGCCACCAAAGAAGGACGCGAAACTTAGTGCGTTGGCGAGATAGCCGATCGTAGCTCCGACTACTGCGGCGATGGTAGACACCAGAATGTCGCGATTCTTGATGTGCGCGATCTCGTGTGCAACCACGCCACGCAATTCACGAGCAGTGAGGAGATTAACAATACCTTCTGTGACAGCAACGACTCCGTATTTGGGATTTCGCCCGGTGGCAAAGGCATTCGGCTGCGCGTCTGGAATAATGCAGACGCGAGGTTTCGGGACCTGAGCACGCTGTGCCAATTCCTCGACCATGGCATGAAGTTCAGGGGCCTCCTCGCGGGTGACCTCCTGGGCGCCAGACATCTTCAAGATGAGGCGGTCAGAGAAGAAGTACGCGCCGAAATTTAACAGGATCGCTAAAAAGACAAAACCATAGAAAAACCCTGGACCAAGGGTGCTACCGAAGGCGACCAAAAGTGCTGAGAGAACGCCAAGCAGGAAAATCGTTTTGAGTTGGTTTTTCATATCGTGTGTCTCCTTTCTGTTGTTGGTGACAAGTAATCGTGTTTCTCTATGGACAGCTCTACGCTACCCCTTCTTACCTGATTGATCGCCCTTGTCGCTGGAACAGGGTTGCTCCTGCAACGCGAGAGGTCACGGGGCGATAGGTTGGAGAGGAATGATGGCGCTCGAACTCGCGGGCCACCGTGCGCCCGATACGATCAGCCGCTTGATCCACAGCAGGCGTTACCTCGGTGTCCGATACTTCAACGCGAAGATGCCCTGCTGAGGCGAGAGCTACAGTGATGCGACATTGTTTATCGACGCCACCCCGAGGGCCGTTCAGATCCTCGACCGTGACGGTGCCCGCAGTAATACGCGCGCCAAATCGTCCCAACGCGAACCGCAGCCGGCGCTCGATATGGGCTCGAAGGACATCCGTCAGCTCCATGCGATGTCCACGAATATCAATTTTCATACTGCCTCCTCTGCCGTTGTCGGCGTGTTCTTGTGTACTGTTGAATTATGTATAAGATCGTCGCGACTTCTGAGCAAATAGATAATTATGCATTTATCTATAGAGAAAACAAATATTAAAAATTATCCACAAAAGAGCAGAATGTAGCCTGGATGAAACGGACCGCAATCCAGGAAACAGCACCGTGAGCGCGGTAGGAATCCCGGATTCCACCTCGTTCCATCCGGGCTACGGTATGTTTATACAATAGTGTTCGGCACTCATTATGTACGGACAGCTTCAGGTTCCTTCTCCCGGGCGGGAGAAGGTCAGGATGAGGGGAAGCCGCGTTCTACTGATGGTCAAAATTTGAGCCGAACAGTATTGATGTTTATGCGGCAGGGGATGCCACAGGTGCATGACCAGTCCCGCGAAAGCGGGAATCCAGGAAACTCCTCGCCAGTTGTGCTGGAGACGTCTCGATGCCCACCGGTGCAGGTATGACAGGCAAGTGCCTCCGGGTGGGAGGTAAGCCCGTGACAACTACAGTTGGGATGAACAACCTTCCCCTATGAGGGATGTCGTAGGGGGAAGTCAAAGATTGTTTGTTTCGTTTTCTTTACTACGTATGTTGTCCGAAGGGAAAGTCCT
>JAYVFX010000377.1:0-4431 GCA_043772795.1 Deltaproteobacteria bacterium | reverse complement strand
CGGCGCTCGTTGTGACCTTTGACTTGCGTGCCGAGACCGAGAATAAAGCGCCCTTTTGAGTTCGCCTGTAAATCCCAACAAATATTTGCCAACATCATTGGACTGCGAGGAAAAACGATCGCGACACCAGTTCCGAGGTTGATCCGTTGGGTTTCCCGTGCTGCTACGACCAGCGGAAAGAATGGATCATGACTCGTCTCGGCGCTCCATAAACCATCGAAACCTGCGTCTTCGGTTCGACGGGCGAGCTGAGCTGCTGTGTCAAATGTAGACGGGAAGAATGTAGTGTCTACCTTCATTTACTCCCTCCTTTTCTGGCAGTGATCGGCAAAAGGAGCCAGGAGACGGGGATCGGGGGTCAGTAAAAAAACTTAAGAAAACCGTCCCCTGATCCCTGACCCCTAGTAGGACCGTGGCATTCCCAGCACATGCTCAGCGACGTAATTGAGCACCATGTTGTTCGAGATCGGTGCGACTGAGAACAGACGACACTCACGGAATTTTCGCTCGACGTCGTACTCCGCTGCAAAGCCGTAGCCTCCGTGTGTATCCAGTGCGGCGTTTGCCGCCGCCCACGCCGCTTGAGAAGCGAGCAGCTTAGCCATGTTCGCCTCTGGGCCGCACGCTTCGCTCGCGTCGAACATCTCCGCTGCGCGGAAACGCATAAGATCCGCAGCTTCAATTTGGGCATAGGATTGAGCAATAGGGAACTGAATCCCTTGATTCTGCGTAATCGGTCGGCCAAAGATCACGCGCTCTTTGCCGTAGCGCACCGCACGGTCAACGAACCAGCGGCCATCGCCAATTGATTCCGAGGCAACCAAGATGCGCTCGGCGTTCATACCGTCGAGAATGTAATAAAACCCTCGACCTTCTTCGCCAATGAGATTCTCTTTCGGGACTTTGAGATCGCGGAAGAATAACTGATTGGTTTCATGGTTGATCATGGCATCGATCGGTCGGACTTCGATGGTGTCTCCCGCAGTACGGAGATCGACCAGGAAGATGCTCATGCCCATCGTTTTCTTTTCGCACTTATCATAGGGCGTGGTGCGGGCCAAAAGTAACAACATGTCAGAATGCTGTACCCGTGAGGTGAAAATCTTGCCGCCGTTGACAATGTAGAAGTCGCCGTCTTTTTTTGCGAACGTGCGAATATGCGTGGTATCAGAGCCCGCATCGGGTTCGGTAACTCCGAAGGCTTGGAGCCGGACTTCGCCTTTGGCGATTTTAGGCAGATATCTGCGTTTCTGTTCTTCGCTGCCGTGACGCAAGAGCGATCCCATGATGTACATTTGCGCATGACAGGCCGCAGAGTTACCACCCGAGCGGTTGATCTCTTCAAGAATGACGCTTGCCTCTTTCATCGACAAACCTGAACCGCCGTACTGCTCAGGAATCAAGGCTCCGAGCCACCCGGCCGTTGTCAGTTCATCGACAAACTGCTCAGGATATTTGTTCTCTTTATCGAGCTTGCGCCAGTACTCATCGCCATATTTACTGCAAAATTTGCGAATCTCACTACGAATCTCAGGGCATTGTTCTTTGCTGGGCATACACTGCACTCCTTAAAAAAACGTGATAGGTAAAATGGAAAAGGATAGGGGCGGTTACGTATCACGTTTTACGTTGTATTCCTTTCCTTAGGGCCAAAACACTTTCTTTGTGGCTTTCTCTAACTCTGCACGAAAATCGGGATGGGCGATGGCAATAAGTTCCTCGGCGCGGCGACGTTGTGTCTTACCAAAAAGACGGGCAACGCCGTACTCGGTAACGACATAGTCAGTAAATTGTCGCGGTGAGGTAATGAAACTCCCTTCTTCGATCAAGGGAACAATCCGTGATATTTTCCCGTCCGAGGTTACCGAAGGCAGGACTACGATCGAACGGCCATTCTTGGCGTACACTGACGCAATAGCATACTCAGGTAAGCCGCCAGTACCGGTAAACATTTGTGGGCCGAACGAGTCAGCAACGACTTGGCCAGTAAGATCGACCCGCAGCGCATTGTTGATCGCCACCATATTATCGTGCGACGCGATAGTCCGCAGATGGTTCACATAGGCAACACCGTACAACTCGAAATGGGGATTCTGGTGAACGAAGTCTCGCTCTTCACGGCTGAAGGCGATAGCGGTCGCGACGGCTTTGCCTTTATGTAACGTTTTGTTCGTACCGTTGAAGATTCCTTGCTGGACCAGGGCAACTCCACCACGCGGAATCCGTTCGGTATGCCAGCCCATGTCATTCCGACCAGAAAAGATGCCGGCTGTGACAATCGCTTCGCTGGTACTGCCGGCACCGACCTCAATCGTGTCGCCGTCTTGAATCAATGGCGCAACGAAAGCGGCGATCTTTTTGACTGTGTTGCTCAGTTCGACGTCTGGAAACAGCGGACGAAACTCTTCTGACCCAGGAAGCTCAACAAAGCGGTCGATTTCACTGAGGTGGATAAAGTTGTCACCGCCAGTGCGAATGAAACTTTTATTCACTTCAGCGATTGCGATCTTGGCATATTTGACTAACTCTTTCTTATCCCACACACCGGCACCAAGGCTCACAAACCCATTGTGATCTGGAGGTGACACATCAAGCAGCGCAACATCCGGGAGGGGGGTGTCTGGGCGGCCTTCGTCAAACGCTTTACTCAGTAGTGCGCTTGGGCACACGCGATGATCGCTACGTTTGTCGTTAATCATCTGGCGAATCGGTTTTGGTAAGTACGGGCTGGTGTACCACGGCTCGATCATAAACGCAGCCGCGGCCTCAGGTTTATACCAGGGGAGATCCGCAGCCGCGGCACCGATTAATACAGTAACTCCTCTCAGGTCGTTGAGCCGATTCGCGAGCGCACCCGCAATTAACGAAGGATTCGAGTACACAGGAATCGCGACCCGATCGTTAGATTTGACTACCTTTACTGCGATGTCCGCTGTCGTGAGGCGTTTGTTATATTCTTGTTGCCAATCCATACTCATTCTCTTTCCAGAAAGAGGTCTGTACGCAATACCGACTGTCCCATAGCCAGTGTATTGATCGTTGCTTTTGACACCGCGACCGCCGAAGGTTTTTTGTTTGCGATACTCTGGGCTAACTCTTGAGTCGTCGTCATCAGCTCTGCTTTTTTGACGACACGATTCAACATGCCCAAAGTAAGAAGTTCAGCTGCCTTGAAACGACGACAACCGATAATGATTTCTTTCGCCAACGCGGGGCCAACGTGAGCCAACACCAAAGCCGTAGAGGCAGGACTAAGTGGAACACCTAAGTCCACTTCAGGAAACCAGAACTCCGCCTCTTCGACAGCGATACGCAGGTCACAGGCAAGGGCTAATGACCAGCCGCCGCCAGCTGCATAGCCATTGACCGCAGCGATGGTGACTTGTTCAAGATTGACTAGGGTGTGGAGCGCGCGGCCGATCAATCGTGCGCGCCGTTTGCCCAGCGGAGCAAAGATGCGTTGGCGTTCAGTGGGGTCGGTAATTCCTTTTACTTGTGAGAGGTCTGCACCAGCAGAAAAAGTATTACCAGTGCCGGTAAAGATAAGGACACGAATGTCTGTATCATCGCGAATTTGGTGTAACAGACTCTCAAATTCGAGCACGATGTCTTCGTTGAGTGGATTACGCTTTTCTGGCCGATTGAAAATGAGCGTGGCAGTCCGTCCGTCTTTGTTTAACAAGAAATGCTCTGGCATGAGTGTCTCCTTTGCCGCAGGAGTTTTCATGTAGCCCAGCCTCATAACCCTGGCAAGGGACGCGGCAATCCGCTATGAGCACTGTGGGGAAGGGGTAAACGGGGAAATGGGTAAACGGCGAAAAGGAATGGCCAACGAAGACAATTTTCTTTCTTGCCATTTCCCCTTTTTCCCATTTCGCCATTTCGCCTCTTCCCCCTTTGTAAAGCGGAGGAGAAACATGGACCTTGGACTGAAGGGTAAAGTAGTTATGGTCAGCGGTGCAAGCCGTGGAATCGGGCGAGCCATCGCGCTGGGGTTTGCCGCCGAAGGCTGTTGCGTAAGTCTCTGTGCTCGCAGCAAGGATGCGCTTGATCAAGTCGCTCTTGAAGTACAGCAGAAGAATACTGCCGCTCTCGCGGTTGTTGGTGATGTGACGAACGAGGATGACGCGCATCGTTGGGTGAAAGAAACACAGCAGCACTTTGGCAAAGTCGATATTCTCATTAACAACGTTGGAGGCTCTCGCCCAGGCGGTAACTTGACGGCGTCACGTGAGGATTGGCTTGGTGGTTTCAATCTCAACTTTTTTTCTGCATTAGAACTTTGTCGTCTCGTTGTGCCACTCATGAGTATAAAACAAACTGGCTGTGTGATTAATATCGCGTCGGTCTATGGCCGTGAATGGGGTGGGCCGATGACGTACAACGCTTCCAAAGCTGCGATGATCAGCCTCTCCAAAGAAATGGCGCGTG
>JAYVFX010000376.1:0-3284 GCA_043772795.1 Deltaproteobacteria bacterium | reverse complement strand
CAAACACAGGACCCTCTGTTACTCAAGATACTGCGAGCCATATCTGACAATGCCAACAGGATCAAGCAGGACCTTATCAAAGCGAACCCCGACCTACTGCGCGGCAGATACGGATTATCACAAGGACGGCGCATGAAATCACAAGCGGCATGGAAAGAGATCGAACGCAAGGAACAGATCCGCGCCGCGGTGGTTGTGAAGGCGCGCAAACTGATCGAGTGGTCACATGAGGCGCTTGAAGCGGAGAAGTCACGCCGCCGTGGTGACATGAAGATGCTGACTGACTTGACACTCAATTGGTCGCCCCAACGCGTGATGAGCAAGCACCGGGATTTTGCGAAGTTGTGCAAGGCGCTGGAAGATCCTATTACATGGATGATGTTGAGTAGGCAGGAACGCGGTTTTATTGCCGACGCAGTGAAGGCTGGCGAGCGATGAATGACGAGTATCCCCTCATGGCTCTGGCTCCTGTACTTCGTAGCGTTCGTGCTGCTGTGCGCGCTTGTGGTGCGGTGGTGGTGAGATGAGAGTATTGATTGCTTGTGAGTTTTCCGGTCGTGTGCGCGATGCCTTTGCGCGGCGTGGTCATGACGCGTGGAGCTGCGACATACTGCCAACGGAAACACCCGGAAATCATATTCAAGGCGATGTGTTGGAATTTCTGGGCGACGGATGGGATTTGATGATTGCACATCCTGAGTGTACGTATTTGGCAAATGCTGGATTGCATTATTTGCAATCGCGCCCTGATCGATTAGGGAAACTTGATAGGGCTTTCGATTTTGTGTTGCAGTTATGGAACGCTCCGATCAAAGGAATATGTATAGAAAATCCTGTGGGTTGGCTAAATACAAACTGGATGAAACCTAGCCAAAAAATCCAACCTTATTATTTTGGTGAGAGAGAAATGAAAACAACGTGCTTATGGCTGAAAAGTCTACCACCCCTATGGTTTACAGGCGTTTGCGAAAAGCCAAAACCGCGCGGATATGTAGTTCGGAAATCAGGCCAAGCAGTCGGGAAGAAATATAACTATTACTGGCGGCAGGGAAAGTCGGCTCATGATCGATCAAGAACATTTCTAGGTATCGCTGAGGCAATGGCGGAGCAGTGGTCATGGTAGCTAACGCGGTCGCATCCTTCACCCTGGCGGTCATGTTCGCTGGTGCAATCATCCTGCTTGTGGCTGTGCTGGCGAGTAGGAAATAAACGAAAGGAAAATGAAATGAGTAATAAAAAAGAAACTGACCTTGACGGTTGTCATGTGACAGTTGAGAAAAAAGGGGGCGATAAGTTTCACGCTACTGTGACATACAGATCATACAACACGAAAGGGGAGCATGTTGCATCCCCGGCATGGGAGAACATCGGCAACAAGAGCGAAACAAAGGCGTTCGTAATACGTGAAGTCGTGCGCGCCAGTGACCATAACAAGCCCAAAGAATAAATAAACGTCTACCCGCCCGGGAGGAGTCTCACGTCAAACCGAGCGGATAGACAAACATATTGTACCTAAAAAGGAGTCTCGAATGATAAGAACAAAATCTATTTCCATCCCTACCCCGCGCACTTCGTTCCTGGCTGTGGTCGTGTGGGCTATCGCAGACGGCTTGCGCTGGGTCAACCGGAACCATAACGATAGAGACATCCGCGCAATGGCTGGTGAGTTGACGGCTGGCGAGCGCCGGGCAGAAAAAAGGGAGGACGATGCAAATCACAAAAAGAATATTGATGATGCTGTGTTTTTCAACGACTATTAGAAAAGGAAAAATGACATGAAAACAAAAAGCAAACTCGGTAAGTTCTTTGGGTACGTCTCTCTTGGAGTGATCTCGGTTGGCGTGTTCCTGTTTTTGGCGAGTCACTCCCTGAATTTCTTCCAGTTTACATTCACTGAACAGGACGAGATTTATTCATGGCTCGGCTTGCTTCTGACATCGGGCGGCGTGATCGGCTGGATGGCTGTATTCGCATGGCTGGCAGACACCACTCTGCAAAAAGGCGTCTCTCTAATCATGATGCTTGTGGCATTGGCGGGCGAAATGGTTACGGCGGTTTTCGATATGCAGAATAATGCCATGTATGCGGGCGGGCTTACGTTCCTCCCCCAGGAACTAAAGACAATGACAATGCTCATCGGTATTTTGGGCGCGGTTACTGGCTTGTCTCTGATCGCTTATGCCATCGGCGACAAAATTCTGGACGCGTTCAAGGATGATGACAGCGACGGAATTCCAAACTTCATAGATCGTACAGACAACCGCAAAGTTGTGAGACAACCTGACGGCAATCATAAGACCATGCCAAAGGTTGAGGAACCGGACAAAGCAAATTTTCCAACGGGGAGGGGGAGCTAAACCAGCCCCCATCCCTGATTACAAACGAGTTAGGAAGTCCGTTAGTAGACTTCCTAACTCTCCTAACGGAAGAGGTACAGAATGAACAAAACATTGAAATCAACCCAAGGTGGCGAGTTGAGCGGCGTAACGACCGGAACCCCCCAGGCTTCGCAATCTTCCAGCGGGGAAAGCCCGTCTACATCGGCTATATCGGATACCACAGCAAAAGCCAAAAGCCCGAAGGTTTCCCCAGCTACTCCCAACTTTCAGGACGCTCCTAACGCGGCGCATCTAATCCAGACGTTGGCAAAGGCGTTAGGAGCGTTGGTAGAGTGGAAAAAGCTGACGTTAGGAAACGGGCAGGAAGTCTACGCACTGGTGTTTCCCGTTAGTAAATGGCAGGTTGACCCTGTTAGTAAAGAATTACTGCCGCGTTAGGAGAACCATGAAACGATACTTACTCCCAACTCTTGTATTGATTATATCCCTGTCCTGTGGACAGGTTTTGACCGCTACTCCTAACGCGTTGGGAACATCAACGCCAGTGCTCCCAACGGGTACGCCACTCCCAACGGAGGCTCCTAACGCCACTCCCAACGCGTTAGGAGAGACTACTTACATCATCTGCAACACGGACGCGCTGAATTTGCGTGCCTTGCCTGGTGAAGAATTCGCCAAGATCGGGGAACTCGAACGCGGCGCGGAGGTGTACGTGTACCTATCAGGCGTGAGTGCTTCGGACGGCGGGCAATGGAGCTTCATCCTGGTGGATGGCATTGGATTTTGGGCCAACGCCAAATACATTTGCTCGGAGGCGAAATGATAGTCCCGACAATCCCGGAGCTAGACGCAATTGAAATCCGTGCCGTCCTGATCTATGCCGTTTGGATACTTGGCTGGATATGCAGAGACCAGACGCCCCAGGCGGAGACGCTGAGTTACTTT
>JAYVFX010000375.1:0-4345 GCA_043772795.1 Deltaproteobacteria bacterium | reverse complement strand
CTTGCGGGAAATCTCCAACGCTTTGAGGAAACACGCCTCCACTTCTAATTGTGGATTGCCCCCCGACGGAGGGGGCAGGCGGAATGGGGATTGCAGATTCTCAACGTTGAACGTTGAACCTTGAACTTTGAACTGCTGAAGAATCAGTTCGCCTTTTAAGCGATACAGCTCCGCCTCGTACCAACGTTCCTCAGTCTTCTCCACCAGAGCCAGCGCCTCGGCGACCACCCTCAGCCCTGCTTCTGCCTGGCCGCCTTGCCCATAACCCTGAGCCAACGCGCCCAGTAATAGTGGGACATATATCTCTGCCTCTGTAGTCCGCAAAGCAGCCAGCCCCTCCCGGAGCTGCACCAGTCCTGCTTCTCCCTGCTCCCGGGCACCCAACTGCGCGGCACGCTCGACGAGTACCCAGCCCTGCAGGCTAGTCCCATAGCCCAACCACCAGGCAAACCCGTGCTCGTGAGTGAGGGTCAGTAACGCCTCCGCCTGGGCGTGGGCATCTTGGCCCTCGCGGCGGAACAGAAGCACGCGGGTCACAGCAGCCAGCACCGCCACCAAGCTCAAAGGATGCGCCAGGGCTTGGGCTACGGAGCGCGCGTGACGGGCTCGCTCCAGGGCCTGGTCTGGGTAGCCACGACACCAGAGGGTCTCCGCTGCACAGCCCAGAGCCAGTAACCCCGGGTCCGGTCCCATATGGTAGGCCAGGTCGCGGTGGTGCTCGGGATCGTAGCAAGCCCCGGCTTGGTCAAGATGCGCTTGCGCGGGGGTGAACTCTCCAAGCCAGTGCAATGTTCTCCCCAACACTGCATGGACCACGAGGGACAGGGTGGAATCCTGCTGTCGGTGGGCGACGGTGAGGAACTGTTCCCCCAAGGCGAGCGCCGCTTTGAGATTCCCTCGCACTGCGTTAAATGCGTACATCCCAAACAGGACTTGCGCGACCTGGAGCGGCTCCCCCACCTGCAGACAGAGATCCTGCGCGCGGGTGTAGGATTGTTCCACTTCGGCGGCAGTATACCCCTGCGTGGCCATCAACGAAGCGCCGAGACTGAGGTGGAGGGTGAGTTCGTGGCGGGCTCGGGCGGCGGTGTCCGGCAGACTCCCCAGCCAGACTAAGGCGGCCGTCAGGTGGTGGACCGCCTCCGCGTTCGCCGACTGCCGCGCCGCTTGCTGTCCCGCTAGGCGGAGATACTCCACGGCCTTTGCCGCATTGCCACTGCGACTGTAATGATGCGCCAGGTCACTGTAATGCTCGTCCAAGGTGGCCAGGTGCAGTGCTTCAATCGCCCGCGCGGTTTGCTCATGCAGGGTCTTCCGGCGTTCGATCAGCACTGAGTTGTATGCGACTTCCTGGGTGAGCGCATGCTTGAAGAGGTATTCGACTTCGGGAAACGCGGGCTGTTCGTAGAGAAACTCTTTGCGTTGCAGGGAAGCAAGGAGACGGTAGAGTTCCTCCTCGAGTTGGGAGACAACGCGCTTCACGAGGCTCAAGGGAAACTCCCGGCCAATGACGGCGAGCTGTTGGAGCAAGGCTTTTTCTTCGGGCGCAAGCCGGTCAATGCGGGCGGCGAGGATGCCTTGGACAGTCGGAGGAAGATGAAGATCGGTTGGTAGAGGCGACCGGCCGGTCGCCCCTACGGCTAATACGCCTTGCTCACGCAATTCCTGCACGATCTCTTCCATGAAGAACGGCGTGCCTTCCGTCTTCTCTAGGATGAGCTGTTTGAGGGTGTGGAGGTCGTTTTCTGTCACCCTCTCCCTAGCCCTCTCCCTAGCCCTCTCCCCTCGAGGGAGAGGGAACCCGAACTCACCTAACAGAACGTCCAGAAATTCCTCCGCCTCTGCTTTGCCCAACGGTGCTAAGCGGAGTTGTGTGTAATAGGTCTTCTGCCCCCACTCATGACGGTACTCCGGGCGGTAGTTGGTGAGGAGCAGCAGTTTGGCGCTGGCTACACTCTCGCTTAGCACGTCGAGAAAGCCTTGCGTCTCCCCGTCAATCCAGTGCAAATCTTCAAAGATCAGAATCAACGGTTGATTGAGACTCTCGCGTAGGAACAGCTTCTTGAGCGCCTCGAATGTGCGCCGCCGGCGAATCTGTGGATCCATCTGCTGCAAAGCGGCGCTGGGATCGGGAATCCCCAACAAGGCAAACAGGTACGGTAAAGTGTCTTCCAAGCTCCGGTCTAAGGTGAGGACTTTGCCGGTCACTTTCTCGCGTCGTGTTCGCTCATCATCCTGTGACTCAATGCGAAAGTAGCTCTTGAGCAGTTCAATCACTGGGAGATACGGCGAGGCTTTGCCATGTGAGACGGAGTAGGCTTCGAGTACCAGGCAGCCGTGTATCTGTAGGGGCGTATGATTATACGCCCCTACCAATTCATAGAACAATCGCGACTTGCCTAAGCCTGGCTCCCCCATCGTCCCTACGATTTGCCCGTGGCCGGCTTTCGCTTGCTCCAGCGTCCGCTGGAGCTGTTGCAGCTCACTCTGCCGCCCCACAAAGCGGGTGAGGCCACGGCGAGCTGCAACTTGCAAGCGCGTGCGTAGGGGTCCTGCACCAAGAACTTCATACACATTCAGCGATTCTTCCACTCCTTTGATCTGTGTCTTCCCCAAGTCCTTGAATTCAAAGTAGCCCTCTGTCAGTTTGTGAGTGTAGGCGGTCACGAGAATCGAACCGGGGGCTGCTAACTGTTCCATCCGCGCCGCTAGATTCGTGGAATGGCCCACCGGCACATAATCCGCATGCAGATCGTCTTTGCGAATCGAGCGTAGCACCACTTCGCCCGTGTTGATCCCGACTCGCATCAGCAGTGGTGGGTGGCCTTTGGCTCGCAGCGTATCCGCATAGTGGTGCATCTCCTCTTGCATCCGCAGGGCAGCGTACAGCGCCCGCTGGGGATGATCTTCATGGGCAAGCGGCGCGCCGAACAGCGCAAAGATACCATCGCCCAAGGCTTGCGCCACAAAGCCGTCATACTGATGCACGGCGTCCATCATCAATTGCAGAGCGGGATCAATAATCGCCCGCGCTTCTTCGGGATCGAGTCCTTCAATCAGTGCGGTCGAGCCTTTGAGGTCAGCAAAGAGAGCCGTGATCGTCTTCCGTTCACCGTCGGTGACGCCTCGCGCTTCCATAGCGGCATGCTCGGCGCGAATGCGCTCGGCCAGATGGGGTGGCGTGTAGCTGACGGGGGATAGTTCGGAGTTCGCAGTTCGGAGTTTGGAGTCTTGACTTGAAACCTGGAACCCTTCGACTAGGCTCAGGACAGGCTTTGAACTTGGAACTCGCCCCACTAGGGGCGTTCCGCATTCGTTACAGAACTTGGCGTTGGGGCGATTCTCCGCTCCACACGCGGCGCACCGAACGGGCAAGGATGCGCCACACTCGTCACAGAACTTGGCGCTGTCGCGGTTCTCGCCGTGGCAGGCGGGACATTGCATGCAGATCCTCTTCAGAGGCAGGCCGACAACATTTGCTGTTTGGAACGGTGCGCTGCCTTCTTGTCTTCAGGGGGTACCGAAGGCTACATCTTCGAGAATGACCTGTTTAAAGATGGTGGCATCACCAAGCCGCTGGACTGCGTCGAGAATTTCAATGCCCGCAAGGCGCCCGTCAGCATCATAATCCGCCGCGATGCCGTCCGCCAAGTGCTGGGTCGTAACCGTCGTATCTTTGAATTGAATGTACAAGGCGTCAACTTCGCGGTCGTAGGTAATCTTCATGGTACACTCCCTCAGAAATAGTAAACGTAGATGGTAACAACCACAATCTCACCGGGGTCGTCGGCAAAAACTGGACGCACTTGCTTTGTGACATAGTGTTTTCCGTTCCATTCCGCGTTGAAGGCGAAGTTTTTCCGACACTCAAGCCGTCCACGCTCGGCTGGTTGCCACGACTCTGTTTGAATCGCTTCGATGACTTCGTGCTCGGTCGTACCCCTTCCATGTAATCGGCCTCGCGCGTGGCCTGACAGCCGTATGGACTTTTGCGTCGGAGGCATCAGCCTTTCCTTTCTCTCAACATCCTCGCTATCGGGAAAGTTCTTCCAACAGCCCCTTCGCCTCTTTGAGGTCCTTCGTGTCAAACCCCTCCGTGAACCAGTGGTAAATTTTAGATAACATCTGGTGAGCCTCAGTCTTCTTGCTTTGCTGTTGCCACAGGCGGGCGAGGCTGGTTGACGCCCGCAGTTCCCAGGATTTGGCGTGCTGCTCCTGCGCAACCTCAATCGCTTGCAGAAAGCACGCTTCGGCTTCGCTTTGGGGGTCGGGGGTCAGAGGTCGGGGATCAGTTTCTATTTTTGCTCCGTGCTCTTGCCCCTTTGCTCTTTGCTCCCTGCTCCGT
>JAYVFX010000374.1:0-9097 GCA_043772795.1 Deltaproteobacteria bacterium | reverse complement strand
CCTCCGATAATCGGGATCCTGTACGAAAATCGCAAAGCCCCGGCTGAACGGAGTCAGGAGAAGGTCGATCGCAACAAAACGCGATTGAACGACCTCCTGCCGCGGCTTGAACAGCAATTGCAGACTCATGATTTCCTGATGGAAAACTATGGTATGGCGGACATTGCCTTCACACCGTTCTTGGCGCTGTGTGAACGCACAGGGATTGACTTCAAGGGATTTCCCAACGTAGCACAGTGGGCGCAGCGGCTGAAGAATCGCGACAGTTACGAAGAGGTGAAGATCGGGTTCGTTGCGTAGGTGACAGCGGCCGATTTCGATACTTGTTGTGATGTCGGGGCAGGTTTCAAACCTGCCCCGACGTTTGAGAGTAAGAGAATGTGTACACGAGTGTTCGTCTTAGTGATCAACATCGCAGCCTGTTGTTGTTTGCCCCGGCAAAGTGTAGCCCAGCCTGCTCAGGTCTATATTGATTCGGCGGTACTCGCGATGGGCGGGCGCGAGGCTCTATTGGCCATCAAGAGCCAACATATTGTCAGTCATGGCGAAAGCTTCGAGCCTGAACAAACTGTTCAGCCCGGAGCCAAGGAGCCACGCAAGGTGGCGAATTTTACCTGCACCCTGTTACGTGATTTGAACACTGGAAAAGTCCGCTACGACTGGCAACGTGAGACGATCTATCCGTTTGCACTGACATGGAAGTACACGGAGATCCTCAATGGCGATGAAGGGGCTATCATTGGAAAAGATGGGGGACGTAGCCCAGAGAAGCGGCCAGCATCGGCTGCCCGCATGGCGGCGCGCAGAAAAGAGCTGAGCCGTGCGCCAGTATCTGTTCTTGTGAATGCCCTGACGCGGTCAAGTTCCTTTCTTCGCCTTGCTGATCAAATTATTAAAGGCCGTCAGCATTATGTCATTGCCTACACTGACCGAGGACAACAAGTGCTTTTGGTCTTGGATGCTGAGACTCGGCTGTTGCGCAAAGTAACCTTCCTAGAAGATGATCCGGTAGCGGGCGATACGCAGAATGAGTTGTTTTTTGATGATTGGAGACAAGTTGGTGCCGTAAAATTACCGTTTAGCTTGCAGTATCGAATCAATGGGAAAGATGTTGCGATTGAGACAATCGATACGCTTGAAAACGATGTCGAGGTACAAGAGGCAGACTTCGTGATTCCCGAGGATCTCAAGCAGATTGATACCAGCGATGGGAGTTGGGGCGAACGCAAATCTCTCTGGTTGTTACGCCGGATCGCTCTCGCGAGTCCACTCGATGATTTGCAAACCCAGGTGCAATTGACCGAAGTGGGGAAGGGGGTCGTCTATGTGACCGGAGGAACGCACCACAGTTTGGCTATTGAGATGAAGGATCATCTTATTGTAGTTGATGCTCCACTCTATGAAGAACGATCGCAAGCGATGATCCGTGCGCTCGAAAGCCGGTTTCCGGGCAAGCCCGTGCGTGTTCTTGTCAGTACCCATTTTCATAACGATCACTCTGGCGGGTTGAGAGCCTACGCTGCGGTTGGGGCCAGCATCATTACGGGGAAAGCGAGTGAGATTTTCGTCCAGGAGATGCTGAAAGCGCCACATACCTACGTTCCGGATTCACTGCAGAAAGTACAAAAGCCAGGAACGATAGAAACCGTAGGCGGAGAGAAGAAAATTCTGAGCGATGGTGAACGAACAGTAGAAGTGTATCCGGTTAAGAATGCCCATGCGGAAGGAATGCTGGTAGCGTACGTTCCGCACGCGAAACTGCTCTTTGTGTCGGATCTCTTTTCGCCGGGGGCCCCTCGGCAACCGCCAGGCTGGCCGGGAGAGTTGCTTGAAGGTATTACCGCAGCTGGAATTAAAGTCGAACACATTGTTGGTGGACACGGAAGCAAGGTGGGTACGTGGGCAGAATTACAGCAAGCAGCTGCTCAGTGAAAAGCCTCGTAACACGTCATGTGTGTTATGTGATTGCAAAGAAGTGAAGCTGAACGTTTGGTGTAACTGATGCTCGATGATGCGGTTTGGATGACTGAAGCGCTTGCCGAAGCGACACTAGCGGAAGAAGAAGGGGAAGTGCCGGTTGGAGCAGTGCTCATTCTGGATGGGACCATTATTGGCCGCGGGCACAATAGTCCAATTCAACTTCACGACCCGACGGGACATGCCGAAATTCTTGCGTTGCGCAGGGCTTCCCATGCTCTTGGCAACTATCGCTCGCCGGGAACAACTCTATATGTGACAGTCGAGCCCTGTCTGATGTGTATGGGAGCGTTATTACAGTCACGAGTGCAACGGTTGGTGTTTGGCTGCTATGACCCCAAAGCAGGCGCAGCCGGGTCCCTGTATGATGTGTCGAACGATCCCCGACTCAATCACCGTGTAGAAGTGACGGCAGGAGTGAAGGAGGAAGAATGCCGAGCGGTGCTACAAAATTTCTTCCGTAGCCGGAGGAACAAAGACTAAAGATGGAAGCCAGAAGTCAGAATTGAGGAGTATTCTCTGCACGGCTATAGATTACGCCGTTATCACTTCTTCCAACACGGCGATGAATCGCCGTGCTACAACAATTCCTAGACTCCCAGACTCCTTACTCCTTACTTTTCCCGTCTTCGCTCTTCTCAAAGCTTTGTATCTGCAGGGCACGGTCTATTTGTGAGTATTCGGCAAGAATAGTTAATCGCTCGGTCGGCTTTGCCGCGGCAATCTGCGCGACGATTTCCTGTGATGTCCGTATCCGAAAGTTCGGCGTATATGGTTTGACCTCTGACAAGATACTTTCCGCTGTGCGTAATGGACCAGCCATGACCTTCATATCAGTTAACAAGAAAGTATAGCGTTTTTCGTCCCCTGGTAGCTTCAATGTCAGAATCGGTTGAACATTCGTTGGTGCGGGTGTGGCGTTCAGGAACCCGACCAATTTCACCAGCGGTTTTAATTGCGGGATGATAGGAGAATGCTGGTCCTGCGCATACGCCGATGCTCCTAAGAGGAGAATCATGACGACTGTGATGCGGGAGATGCGATTGATAAACCAAAGCCGGGAATGCGTCATAGCGTTACTCTCCCTTACGTTGCAATGGTAACCACGCAAGCATACTAACCCTGTCCACGTGAAAGACAATGCGGGCTTTCGTCCACAATGGAAATCCCTTATATTACCAACTGTACGGAGAGGTGGCAGAGCCCGGTTGATCGCGCACGACTCGAAATCGTGTATGCCGTAAGGCATCGGGGGTTCAAATCCCCCCCCCTCCGTTGTGACTTTGCTGCTCTACCGGAACTTTGCGGTCCTGAAGCGAGTTAACAGAGAAAACGGTCAACGCTCCCTACCAACGAGAGGTCCACCGACAACTATGGATATTGGACTCGGAATCGCTGCACTGGCAGGTTTTCTATCGTTCGTTTCTCCGTGTGTGCTGCCGATTGTTCCTGGGTATCTGACGTTCATTACCGGGATGAGTTTTGACGAACTTACGAGCCAACAGAACCGATCCCAACTCATCCGTGGCGCCATCGCGAAAAGTCTTCCGTTCGTACTCGGTTTTTCGCTGGTGTTTATCTCCCTTGGGGCGTCTGCCTCGGCTGTTGGGGGAGTGCTACGCGAGAACCTTGGGTTAATGAAGAAAATTGCTGGTGCAGGGATTATCATTCTCGGCTTGCATCTTGCCGGGTTGTTGCCGATACCAGCGTTGCTGCGGGAACGACGCTTGTCGGGCGAGCCAACGAGTCCGGGCGTAGGACGTGCCTTTGTTGCCGGGATTTTCTTTGCTTTTGGTTGGACGCCGTGTGTCGGGCCGATTTTGGCGGGAATCTTAGCCATGGCCGCAACTGCCGAGACCCTCACTCGTGGTGTGCTCTTGCTCGCTGCGTATTCGTTGGGGTTGGGCATTCCTTTCATTCTGGCGGCGGCATTTCTCAATGGGTTTTTGTCGTTTTTCAAAGGCATGAAGGGCTATCTGCGACAGCTTGAGATTGCGAGTGGCGTATTATTGATGCTGGTGGGCGGACTGATCTTTACCGATAGTATGGGGTGGCTGGCCGCCAAATTTAGTTTTCTCAACGCAGAAGAGCTGCTGACGTTGGAGAGTACGCCCTCAGCGGTAGAACCGAAAGCGGCCATGGCGGAGGAACCGCAGAAAAGTTCTTATGGCCCATACGACTTTACGCTGACCTCGATTGACGGCGAACCGATCAAGTTGTCCGACTATCGTGGCAAAGTCGTATTGGTGAATTTTTGGGCGACGTGGTGTGGTCCGTGTGTTATCGAGACGCCGTCGCTCGTGCGCATGTACCATAAGTATCGCGACCGAGGGTTTCAGGTGATTGGCGTCGCCCTGCAAAGCGAAGAAGACAACGTGAAAAACTTTGTGACAAAACACAAAGTGCCATATGCGATTGCGCGCGATACTACGAGTGAGGTTGGACTCCGTTATCAGGTATTTGCCCTTCCCAGCAGTTTTCTGTTTACAACGGACGGCAAGGTGAAGAAAGCCTTCATGGGTTTTGTCGAAGAGGCGAGCCTTGAGAAAGAGTTGCAGGCGCTGTTCGAGGCAAGCCCTACGCCACAGGGAAACCCGCAACCACGAGCCGAAGGTGTGTCATACCGACAAAAATAGTCCTCATACAGCGATGAATCGCCGTGCTACAGTAACAGCGCTCCATAAATGGGGCTTACAAGCCGGATTTATCCGGCGTCGTTTTGTAGCACGGGCATTTATGCCCGTGAGGAAAACCGCAGTTTGTTCCCGTGTGTAGTATACGAAAAGGGGCTACCATGCCTACCGGAGGCTTCCGTCACGCTGTTGCAAGCACAACAAATGATAGCTTCGCCGTTGAGTTGCAAGCGGGAGATCTAGGCTGGACGCTCGACGAACCGGTCGCGATGGGCGGTACAGGAGCTGCACCTGACCCGGTGACCTCATTTCTCGGAGCGTTGTGTGGTTGCTTGCTTATCTCTCTACAGATCACGGCGCGCGCGCGACAAGTGCCACTTTCCGGTGCCACGATGTCGGCCAAAGCCAACGAGAAGGGCTTTGTGAAGACGATCGAGGTTGATCTTACTCTTTACAGTGATGCGCCAGAAGAGAACGTACGCACAGTGATCGAGCGTGCTGAAAAAGGGTGTTATATCAAAGGGCTGTTGAAAGAGAGTATTGAGTATCGTCTGAATCTCACCATCCTGCCTGCGCAGGAATAACAATAGGGGGAGTTTGCCATGATTGTCATTGCTGGATCGATTCCGATCAAACCTGAAGCGTGGGAAGAAGCCAAACAATTAGCTGGGCGGCTGGAAGAGGCAACCCGCAAGGAACCTGGGTGTTTGATGTACACTTTTCACGTTGACCGCAACAAACCCTCGACGTTTTTTATTTTTGAAGAGTGGGAATCAGATGCCGCGTTAGCTAAACACTTTCAGACCGAGCACATGAAGGAATTTATGCAACTCGCTCCGAAGGTGTTGGCTGGACCCGTGAGCGCAAAGAAATACGAGGTCACGTCAGCAGCGCCGTTGTCGGTGTAGCGTGTTAATTCAGTCCGTGAGACTGGGTGCCACTGCTGGCTTGTCCAGCAGTGCGGACGGCGCTGATCTATGGAGGGAGAGAAATCCTCTACTTTTCTGACTATCCTTCTACTGAGTGAAGCCTATGAGCACAATCTCCACCGAATTGCGGCCCGTTGTTCTGGACTTTGGACCGATATTGCAAAAGATGAGCAACCACGAATTCTTCGAGTTGTGTCAACGTAACCGTGACTGGCGGATCGAACGGACCAGCGAAGGGGAGTTGATTATCAGGCCGCCAACAGGGGGGCGGACCGGAAACCTTAATTTCAATCTGACCGGAATATTTTCTACCTGGGTGAAAGTCGATGAAACTGGGATTGGTTTTGACTCTTCAACTGGATTCACGTTACCTAATGGCGCCGAGCGTTCTCCCGATCTGGCCTGGGTGCGACGCTCACGGTGGGAAGCGCTGACAGAAGATGAGCGCCTAGAGTTTCCTCCTCTATGTCCAGACTTCGTTGTAGAGATACGTTCGTCCTCCGATCGGCTCGTGATGTTACAAGCGAAGATGCAGGAGTACATCGACAACGGCGCGCAACTTGGTTGGCTGCTCGATCCGCTAGAGAAGACGGTCTATGTGTATCGGCCAAGCGTTTCAGCGGAGATTTTAACACAACCTGTAACTCTTAGCGGAGAGTCCATTCTACCTGGATTTGTCTTGTCATTTACTGAAGTTTGGGGGTAAGAGGCAGGACTGATGACACCTTAGTCCTGTCTCCAATTTAGTTACTTTCCGCTCGCCGTTTTTGCTTGCTATCGATCATGATGGAGTAAGGGCCTCTGCTCTTTATCTACGGCCACCACTGACCAACCTCTTCGATTGCTTGAATCGATTCTTCAATTGCTTGAGTGCCGCCCAGTGCAAACAATACTGGCGAGAGTGCCGCCAAATCGTTGACGAAAGCTCGGCGAGTACGAGTGGCCAAAACATGAAGAGTTGTCCGCCAAACCGGGTAAAGAATATGGTTGGGAAGTTTTGTGAGATGAGGGGCTAATTTTGCCAGCACTGGAATCCGAAATCCTTCGTGTTCGATCTTTCCGGCCGTCTGCAATGCTTCCCTCAGGATCTCTTCTTTCTGAGCCTGTAGAAGATGAGGCGCAAGCTCTGCGAAAGCTGAAGCTCTGCCGCGTGGATCTTGAAAGGTTTGCGCTATCTGCAACATCGCGTCCATGATTTTTTCTCTCGGCTCCGCGGGTAAGCAAGAGGCGAGAGTTACAGTTGCGATCACTTGAAGGAGCGGGCTCTCGAATTTGTTGACAACTTCCAACCACTTCTGAGAAAAAGTTACAGAAATGTGTGGTGCTACTCTCCTCAGTGTGGATTCCAATGATGCTATTGGTACAACAGACTCAACTATTTTTCTGGATTTGCCCGTCTGGAGCGTTTGGAGAATTTCGTTAAGCACTCGATCTTTGTACGGACTGGGCAAAAGAGGAATGAACATCGAGAGTGCCTCAGCACGGTACAAATTATCTTCGATATCGCGAGCAATCTTGAGAGCAGCATCGAGAAGAGATTCTGACAGGCAAGAGGCCAATTGTCCTATCGCTTGTACTTTTCGACGTGAACCCTTAACCATGGAGACTCGTCGTAACTCCTGGCGTAATACTTCTTGTCTTACATCTTGAGGTAGATGCGGGAGAAGAGCGGCAAGTTCCCTACGCCGAGTCAGGGAGTCTTGTATTCTCAATACTTCCTGCAACGCTTGTTGCAGCACTCGTGCAGGGAGAGACTTCTTCTTCGGTCTGGATTCTGCAAGTGTCGGAGCTTTGCTATCAGGGAATGCGTCTCGAATTAAACCTACGTCCTGTGAAAGCCTGTTTACGACACGCTGCTTCCGTTCTCCTGTGAGGTGTGACGCGAGATCCAACGAGGCTTCAGATCGAGAAAGTTTGTCACCAATAGTAATTGCATCTTGCAAGGCTTCTCTGAGTAAAGGTTCTGCCAAGTGGGGGGCGAGACTTGCTAACGCTCGTGCCCGTCCTTGTTCGTTCTCTATTTCCTGGATCATATGCAACGCATTACGGTGCAATGAGACTGGCAATAGAGGGACAAGCGCTACCAACGCACTAACACGAAAACCCACACCTTTGATACTTGGTATGCCCTGTAGGAGTTCTCCGACAATTTCCTCCTTCGCGTTTGGAGAGAGGTATGGAGTTAACCTGATGAACGCTTCTGTTGCCAATCGGTGAAGATCCTCTTCGCGCATTACCCGCAGTGTCTGATTGAAATCGTTTCGTAGCACTACGGATCTAGAGTTCTCTCGTAACATTTGAGTAGTTCGTAAAACTTTCTGAATCAATGAGTCTTTCAAATAAGGACCGAGGTATGTTAATGCCCGCAATCGTTGCCTTCTGGAGGCAGTTTGTATTATCTGCGCAGCCTCCTTTAATATGTGACGTCTTGCGCTCGTTGGGGAGTACGAGGCTAACCCTACTAACGCCTGAACTTGATACGACTCTTCTTCAATCGTTCGGGCTACCTCTAACGCTTTTCGGGAAGCAGTCACTGTCAGATGAGGTGCCATTCCCACAAGAATATCGGCCATGAATGGATCAACGTCGATGGCAGGTACGATATCTAACGCTTCCTGCAATACCCTCTCTTTAAGATTATCTGGAAACTGTGGAGCGAGTTCAGCTAATGCCTCTACCCGGTGGAACTCATCGTCTACGGAGCGTGCGGCCTGTAGCGCATCCTGGAGGATTTTGCCTGCGGCTTCTCCAGGTACATGACGAGCCAATTCGCGCAGTGCCTCAGCGCGGGAAAATCCATCTTTGATTGCGTAGGCTACTTGTAAAACTTTCTGCAATTTGCTTTGAGCGTGCGGGGCGAGTCTTACCAGTAGTCTCGCTCGGGCAAAGTCGTTGTCTGTCTGTTGGGTTGCTTGCAGAGTCTCGCGTAAAGCAGTTTCTTTGAATGCTCCAGATAGGCGGGGGAGTAGGGCAAGAAGTGCTTCCGCCCGCGACGCGTTTTTTTCTATCTTTAGAGCCTCTTCGAATGCCTCAACTAATAGTGATTCTGGAAGGTGCGGCGCTAGCCCGACAATGGTTTCTTCGCGTTGCCATTGGTTTGATGTGTGATGGGCGTAATTCCAGGCTTGCACTGGAGTCAAAATATTCTTTTCGACCAACTCAACCAAAAACGCAGGTGGGAGGTTCGCTGCAAGACTGTGGATACTGGTATGGCAGAGCGCACAGCGTATTTCGCCTCCGATATGAGGAATACGCAGATTGTCTTCTGCCGCTTTCTGGTCGACGTCCTCAGCGATACGCCAAGTCCGATCAATATCGCTCAAGAAACCAGCGTAGGTTCCCTCCAGCTTTTCCCAGGCTTTCTTCCAGCCGTTGCTAACAAGGGTGAGGAACGTAGTCGGTTGACACGGTGTTCGCTCTAGGTGTGCTCCGTAGTATTGCAGGATGTAAGGAACAGCTTTGTCAGGAGAGAGTCGTTCCTCATTGAGAGCTTGCACAGTTTCTTGTCCCCAAGTGAGAAATCTCTCTTCGTATCTCCGACGTTCTTCTGCTTCTAGC
>JAYVFX010000373.1:0-11085 GCA_043772795.1 Deltaproteobacteria bacterium | reverse complement strand
TCATTCATATGCCCAAAGGCGCCTGGCAAAAATCCTCGCGTAATGGATTCACTTCAACCGCGCTTTGCCCATCGCATGTGAATGAGGTTGGTGGAGGAGCGTGTTTTAACGACGCACGGGTGGAAGTAAAAAAATTGAGCTAAAAGGGAAAAGGCATGGCCCTCTGGCTTCTTCTGGCAATTTGTTGTGTGAGTTTCTGGGGCGTGTGGGGATTTATGGCGAAGTTGACCACATCCCGGGGAATGCACCCGCTTGCGCTCAGCGCGATTTCCTCACTCACTACCGCGCTTACGGCATGGATTGCCTTTTACTTTATTGGCGGTGCTCCGTGGGAGAAAAGTAGTACAAACATATCGATGGCCCTGTTCACAGGCATCTTGGGCAGTGCCGGTGCCATCTCATTTTTTCTCGCCCTCCAGCATGGTCGTGCGTCACTTGTGGTTCCCCTTTCCGCGCTGTATCCCGTCATTACGATTCTCCTCAGTGTGCTCATTCTCAATGAGCGTCCGTCCCCCATTCAGAGTTTAGGCATCGTTTTGGCCATCGTCGCCTCATTGCTGTTAGGGTTGTGAGGGCTATGTTATAGACTTCACTCACCTTAAAATGTGGCACCACTGCGTAAGGTGAGGACTTCAGACAACAAGCCGATCTTACTCTCTAGTTGACGTGGTTATACGGTCTGACCTATGGGGTGCGTCATCCGTGTATCAACTGCAGAACCTGTGTTTCGAGTGCTTGAGTAGACAACAGAAACCATGCTTAAATAGCACGGTCAGGTCTCCACAGGTATGGAGTATTTCAGGTGCAAACATCACCAGGTACGACAACAAAGTTTTCGAGCAACTGTCCCTCGCACAGATCAGCGAACAGGACAGCAGCTTTATGCGTACGCCTGTATTGACGTTGCCATTTGTCTTGCCAACTGTAGGATGCCTAGTCCCGTACATTTAGTGAGGTCGTCGGTCGTTTCCGTCGTTTTGTCAGGCCGCGCCTTGCAGAATGTCCATAAGTGTAAATGAGAAACGAGGAGAATCCTGTTTGGACGACCGCCTGACACCCTGTCCTTCCCTGACCTTGGCTAATCGTTTGAGAAAAACCTGGTACTGTTGCGGGCAGCTTCTCTCTGCGGCATTCTATACGATGAAGCTTTTGCTCCTCACGTACCAGAACGTCCATGAACTTCGCCATTTTCGTCATTGCCGCGCAGTTGAGTTACCTCAAAGTACGAAGAAACCGCGGTTCCGTGCCTTCATGCTCTACAAAGAAACTTTACAGCAGAGTCGCCAACTGTTTTCTCCATTGCGTTCATCCCGAAGTTCTGCCCTTGCTAGTCAGATCAGCAGCAGCCACTTGTCAGCATCCTGTGCGGAACCGATCCCAGCAGTCCAAATCAACGGAGAGGAACGCACCCAGCGGTCTATGTCACTGGCGCGCAGACCGAAATGGCGCAGGATACAGGCAGGACTCTTGTGGCTACGGCAAACTCCGTATCGCCTTGCGTGGAAGTGGAAAAGCCGCTGGCACGAACGCAGGTTCAAAGCAAAGGTCCGCGCGCTGCATCGCCAAGAACAAACAACCTTCGTTCGCGAACAACACCGGATCGCTATTTCAGTCCAAGCTGCGCTGTTTCTGTCTTTGGCCAATACCATCGACTTAAAAACAACCAAAGAATTAGCCGTGCTCTGCCAACATGTCAGTAAGCAGCGGCGACGTAAGATGACGACTGAAGACCTCACCTGCTTCCAACAGACATTGAACCAAATCGACAACAACTACGAAACACTCCTGACAACCGTTCAGTAAGAGAGCTATCCTCATGACGGAAAAAAGCGAACTATCTGTTCCGGCACCGCTTCCCGCAACGCACACCACCGAACGACCCAAAGAGCCTGATCCGATAGAATCGGAGATGCGGGTCAACGCGCCAGGCCTCGATACTCTCCCTCAGATTCTCGAAAACGAGAGAATCCCTTGGCTTGATAAGCGGAAAGCCACCAAGGAGTTTCTGCGTAAGGAATTAACCCTTCTCAAGGAACAGATGGATCGAGCGGTGAAAGTCGAAAAGACTCGACTCGATCTCGCTACAGAAGCCGAAATCGGACGATTGAACACCCTCTTTGCTTTTGAGGCCTTGCGGACCCAAGCGACTATCCAGAAGCTGTTTCAGACCCTAGGAATGGAAGTCATGGAGAATCTTGAAGTCTTCATGATCGACTACGCTCGGCAGACGACGCGACACAAGCGGGAAATCAAACAAGCCAAAGACATTGAAGGGCCGATGAAAAAACGTCTGCTTGATAGAACCGACAAGTCATTCCATCATCTCCTTGGCACGATAGAAAAAATTGTCGATAATCTGTTCGCAAAGATCGAAGTTGAACAAGCTAAACCAAAGCCGAAATAATCCGCCACTTTCAGACAGTTGGGACTGCAATCGTTTTACTTGCAACAATCGTCATACACCCTCCGGTTTTTGGCCCGCCGCCGTCGTGTAGTGCGCGCACTTCATGCCCACGTACAAGAGCAAAGTTGGTGTCTGTGGGCAGCATCGCTCTGAGCGCTTAACTCCCTGCTCTTGTCCCCTACTGTCAGTGTGATAAGCCCGCTCGGTAGGAGGGAATATCTATGCGTATCAATCAATTGAAGAAGACCCTAAAGTCTGGCGGAGTCGCTCTCGGCACGTTGCTGTGGGACACACGTGGACGTGGCGTCCTGCACACCTTGGCACAGGCCGGGATGGACTACGTCATGATCTGCACCGAACATTCGGCGTACAACCTTGAGACAGTCGTCGATCTCGTCGCTCACGCACACGCCGCAGGTATTTCACCAGTTGTTCGTATTCCAGATTTAGACTATCAACATGTGACGCGCTTGTTGGACTGTGGCTGTCAAAGCCTCATCGTGCCCCACGTCAAAACCGGAGCCGAAGTCCGTCGTTTCATTGAAATGGCTAAGTATCATCCCGAGGGGAAGCGCGGCATGGCGATTCTGATGGGAGCAAATACTGAGTATGAAGACGTTGATCCAATCGTCGCGATGAAACACGCCAACGATAACACGCTACTGAGCGTTATCGTCGAAACCAAAGAAGCGTTAGACAATATCGAAGAAATTCTTATTCCAGGGATCGACCTCGTTCTCGTCGGCTATCAAGATCTTGCACAAAGCCTCGGTGTCCCAGGCCAATACGACAATCCGGAGTTACGGAAAGCCCAGAGTCACGTCCTGCAACTCTGTAAACAACGTGGCATTGCCACTGCTGGGGCGGTCAACCGTCCCGAAAATATGAAAGCCGTCGTCGACAGCGGTGCGCAATATCTCCTCTACGGGACAGACTTAATCCTAATGCGACGAGAAGCGCAACGTGCGGCGGAAGCATTGGCACCACTCAGAAAACGCTAGAACGTCTAGGAGTCTACACGTCTGGGAGTCTGGACGTCCCTGAGTCTAGGATATTGTCTTAAAAGTGGGCGGGAGCGGCATTGCGAGAGGGGGTAAGCGACGAAGTAATCTCTACCTGTCAAAATCTCTGTGGCGAACCACTAGTACTCAGCTTTCCGTCATGCCCGCGCAGGCGGGCATCCAGTTCTTGCCTGGATTGCGCTTCGCTTCATCCAGGCTACCTTCTGCCGCACTCGTTGTGTCCCCCCCTTGCTCCCCTTTTTCTAAGGGGGGAACTCTGAAAAGCCCCCTTTGCAAAGGGGGCCGCGCGTAGCGCGAGGGGATTTTTGCTGAATACTGTACCAATGGCCTGTGGTTTGATTTAGCTTCTCCCCCCCAACTCTTCGATATCTTGGTGATCCTTCAGCAACACTCCCAAATACGGCAGTTTGGACAAGTCTTGATCGAGTCGTTCAGGTAACGTATTCACTGTTAGTGCCAAAACTCGGAGCCAGACCAATAATTCTCCGGTTGACGGCTGTTTCCGTAGTGGGCGGTTGCGCAACGCGAGAAAGCGCTGCACCGCCATCTTCAAGAAATCTGCACTTAACGTGCGATACTCGTCTTTACGTTTATCGACTGCTTTTGCCACCAGGTCATCATCAAAGCGAATGTGATGATAGACACAACGCCGCAAGAACGGCTCGGGTAATCGGCGTTCACTATTTGACGTGATAAACACGATCGGACGCTGGGCTTTCGGGGCACTGATAATCTGTTGCGTTTCGGCAACGGTAAACTCCATTTTATCCAACTCGTGGAGCAAATCGTTGGGAAAGTCACGTGGCGCTTTGTCTATTTCATCGATCAGCACGACGCGTGGGGTTGGCGACTCGAAAGCATTCCACAACACCCGATGCTCAACGTAATCAGCTTTGTTCAAAGGCTCTGCTTCTTTGCGCAGATGAGCATCGTGAAAGTAACGGACAGTATCGAAATAATAGAGCAGGTCCCGAGCGTTGCTGTCGGACTTTACCTGAAAATGCAGCACCGGTTCGATTCCCAGTTTATACGCCGCATAGTACGCGGCTTGGGTTTTCCCCGTGCCCGGCTCGCCGGTAATTAAAAGTGGTTCACCCACGGCAATCGCGGTGTTAATGGCAATCTCCAGTTGCTCACCTGGCACAAAGCGTTGTGCATCGTCAGCGAAGGAATTGCTCATGGTGGCAAATGGACGCCGACTCAGCAGACTAGGGTCTTCAAGCGAGCCGTCACGGTCAGCATGAACGAGACGAAAGGGGTAGTCGTTAGTCATAGTCATACCCCGCCGACTGGCTTGCTACGCCTGCGAGTGGTTCGTCAGGTGCCCAGGCACGGTCAGCAACATACTTCAACTCTTCCAGTGTCATTTCATAGTGCCCACCCGTTTTCGCCAGAATGTCATCCAACACTTTGTCAATACGACCTGCCGGGACGGCGATGTTGTGTGTCCGTAAGAAGTCGCGCAAATCTTTTTTGGCAAGGCGTTCCATTTCGTCCAAAAGATGAAATATGGTCAGCGACAGCGGCAAGTCGTAGATGTGCTCGTGTTCTGTCAGCGCGCGACGAAAATTGTCCGGCTTGCCAACAACGAAAGAGACCCCGAGGACAGCGAACATTTGCCCCTCGAACTGCGGAGCAACACATTTATCCCACCATTCAAGATAGGTCTTCAAGGTTGCTGGGTTAATCACCGCTTTGGCTGAGCGTATGGGCACATGGCGCAAGTACACTAAAGTTTGGCGACCGGCTGCCCCCTGTGTTTGAGCACGAATCTGGCTCGGAATCTCCTCTAGCGCATTCACCTTGAACGCTTCCGTCAACATGTCCGTGAAGGAACGAGCGGGATTGTACAATTCTAACGGCCACTCCGGTTGCACCTCGTACACGTGCACCCCGGGCAACTTCTCTCGTAACTCGGCAGTTAACCGTTGATGAAAAAGATCCACCCCCTGCCCTTCCTGCCCATACCAGACATAGGAGAACGCTCGGGGCTTACGTTCCTGCAGCATTTGGGACGTGAGATAGAAAACCTCGCCAAACTGTTTGACCCGATCGACCTTTAGCTTCCAGTGCGGGTCGCGTTCGAGCCGACTGCGGGGACGTGGCGGATTGGCTTTCCATGTCGCATAGTGCCGGTGTAGGACCGGCGTCATCCAGCGGGCATCGCTCAACGAGAGGCCGTGAGCAACCACCTGCGAGTATATCTCAGCAACAGCGTTATGTGGAGGCGTGCCATCGAGCAACACGCGTCGCCAAAATGCGAGCCCTTGCGCTTGCGCTGCGTCGATGTCCGCAACCGTGCGGTTGGTCACCACAGCAGGAATGAGATTTCCTAACTGCAGACCCGCCCCCAGTAATCCACCAGCATCTCCCTGGCAACAATTCACGTAAGCAAGCAGCGGAGGACCGCCTGGCATCTGCCGGAGACACGCAGCAACATCGGCAATCGGTTTATCTATGCGCTGATGCTGCTTTCCAGTGGCAAAAATGAGCTTCGATGAATGTACGTCTCCGATCCCGTGACCGTAATAGTAGACAACCTGTGGCCGGAATTCTGTCACTGCTTGCGTGAACGCTTCCCAGGTTTCAATACGGCGCAAATTCCGTTCCCATGAATGGCGCGGGTCAGCACCGGATAAGAGTTCTTCCAGTTTCTCAAGATGGGGCTTTGCTTGAGTGGGCGCCACTCCCGTGGGCTGGGGAGCAACGACTAAAATTCGCGGGGATGGCGGCAGCTCACAATCCTCACTTGCAGTGGTAGTCGTCAGCGTTACCGACCAACCCGCGGTTGATAGGAATACCCCACGATCAGCCAACAACACCCAGGGTAAACGAGCAAAGTGCTCATCGGTTGTGACAATCTGCACTTCGACCTTGGCATCGTGCAAACGCTGTCGCTCTCTAAAATCCAGACTATTAAACAGTTGTGCGTACAGATACTGCCCGAGTTCGAGTTGGCCACGCTCATCGTAGACTTCGAGCAGATCATCCTGCTGGTAAGCGATCAACGCCTGCACAAGCTGTCCAAGCTGATAGTCTTTCGCTTTGATGCGTACTATGGCGGTCGGTCCGAGTTGAAGACCCGAAAGAACTCGAGCATGGTCTGGGTTACCTTGGTGCAGGCGCCCATGCGTGCCGCCTGGGTCTAATTCGACGAAGTAACGTAGTGACGATGACATGAATTGTTCTCCCCCTCTTTGTTCTTTTCACAAAAAGAGGGACTTTATCAAGTCGTAGCGGGATCCATCATTCTCCCGAAGTATCCCCGGCGATGAATCGCCGGGCTACCTGACCACGCCCCGTAAACGGGGCTGAAGAGCCGGATTTATCCGGCGTCGTCTTGTAGCACGGGCATTGATGCCCGTGAGCAAAGGAATAGTTTGTTCCCACGTTCCGTAGAACGGCGGCTTCGCTTCGCCACGCTTCCGCCGATCCTTACAAAACACCAAGGGTAAAAGTGCCAAGTGCTACGAGGCCGTCCTCAGCAGGCGGAAGCCGAGGTCGTGGCCGCGGTTGACGGGCGCAGCGTGGCTGCGATACGCCGACCGGCAGTACCCCGCGTCGTCGTACCAACCGCCGCCCCGAGCGCCCCGGTATGAGCCCGACACGGGGCCAACAGGGTCGGTAACTGTCTCAGCCTCATATCGCCCATACCAATCTTGCACCCATTCCCACACATTGCCGTGCATATCATGTAGCCCCCACGCGTTCGCCTTCCGTGTTCCCACCGGATGGGTATCATTCCCGGAGTTTTCGCTATACCAGGCATACTCACCAAGCTGGCTATGGTCGTCGCCAAAACTAAACGCCGTGGTCGAACCAGCGCGAGCCGCATACTCCCACTCAGCTTCAGTGGGCAGACGATACACTTCTCTACCTTCTTTGTCATTCAGGCGGCGAACGAACTTTTGCACATCGTCCCAAGATACCTGCTCAACTGGTTGCTTCTCGCCTTTGAAATGGCTGGGATTTTCTCCTATCACCGCTTGCCATTGGGCTTGCGTTACTTCGTATTTACCCAGGTAGAAAGGGCGACTGATAATCACTTTATGTATCGGTTGCTCATCTTTATCTGCATCCGCATCGTTGCTACCCATGAGAAAATCACCGGCAGGAATCAATACAAATTCAATACCAACGTTATCCCGTATCTCTGACGACCACAAAGGAACAAAATGACCACCAATCAAGAAGGAAAACTGTCGTCGGGAGTCCTCGCCCTGAAGAGGAATGCGTAAAGGAATCTCAATAGCTCCCTCCTCCGCCTGTCCAGAGGGAAGATGGCTTTCCATGTCCTCCCGAATTGCATTCCCTAATGGGGTTTGCGCAAGGGCGACCAATCGTGGCAATGCCTGAGCCGGATTTAATTCCAGATGTACCCGTTCTCTCATCCACTCCCAGGTCAAGTGGGCAAGACTGTCCTTTGGTTCCGGCTCAATGTCTTGGAACTTCGCCAACAAGAAGCGCAAAATCACTTCCTGTTCCTTCTCTTGCCAGCGGACAGAGAATCCCTCGCGCAAGACAGCAAGAACCGGAGGAGAAAATCGTATACCAGAAACACTCTGTTCAGTATTGGGCAGGGCGAAAAGACGCTCGATGCGCTCAGCAGGAAGATCGATACAGAACTGTCGCCGCACGGTATCGGCCATGCCTATGGTAATGGGTTGCAGCATCGCGCAGGCCTGCACCCAAGGAAGCGCATCGCCGAGCAGAGTCTCGATATATGCGGCCAGGGCTTTTTTGCTCATTCCCTGATACGGCGGCACCCCGTGCCAGTCGGGGGTTTCACGCCGAGAGGCAAGCGCCTCCCCATGTTCACTGGCAAAGCGCGTCATGATCTGCAACAAACCATCACGATTGGCGGGATAGATGGACAGACCAGCACGGGCAACTCTGGCCGTACTGTCATCCCAGGCGCGCGGTTCGCGTAGTTCCATCCACGCCACCTGAGGCCAGCGGGCAAGAGCTTCTAACACGAATGTATCCAGATGAGGTCGGAGTCCTTTGCCATCACTGAACACCAGTAAAAGATATCCTTGCCGTTGGTCTTCCAGATCTTCCAAGTCATACGACGTTCCATCCGGCGTAGAGAATCGCTGCGGGGAACCGCGAAAGCGTCCGAAGAGTACAGGTACGCCACGTTGCAACAATCCATCGGCAAGCTCCGCCGCGATCGGATTCCAGACCAAGGCAGCGCTGTACTGGTCTTCGAGCACCAGCACGCTACGTAGTTGTTTGCGATGGAAGTAAACTGGCGTTGGCATGCCACCGTTACGGCCTGTAGCCGCAATTGAGGCAGGAACGTTCAAATGGTGGCTCGGTTGCTCACTACGAAAGTAACCGAGAGCATCAGCCAGGTAGTCCATCGTAGCTGCGTCAAGACGAGGGGCCGGTTTCCCGCCGAGTAGCTCCAAATGAAAAGCACGAGGAGCATCAGGATTCCATTGCAAAACTATATCTGAAGAAAGGTGCAAGACTGTCTCCGATGGAAAATCCTCTGGTGTGATTGATGGCAAAGGGTCATTTGCACTTGTTCGTATCCAAACACGTACAGACTCGAACCATGAGGTCACTACATCGCAGACCGCTACACTCCACGAACGAAGCGCACGCAATGGTGTCGCAATCCACAGTACGAATCGAGAAATACGTCTTTCTGGACGTACTAGATCACGACGAAGAACGGGCTGTTCCGCTACGGTTCGTAGATCTTGTAGTGCGCGATCAAGATCGAGCTGAGGAAAGAGCGTTTCCGCCGCGAGGGGATCAAAGAAATGCTCAAACCGTCGTAAGAAGACAGCTTCCTGCTCTTCGTTACTCACTAGCAAGGCTTGTAATACCCCACGCAAGCGAGCAAGCGTCCACGTTTCTCCGGCTTGCAGGGCTAGTGAGATACGACGGTAATCGTGCAAGGCCACGATAATACCGTCGGCAGCAAGGGCAGCAAGAAATGGAGCAAGGGGGAACGAATTCATATTAGGAGCTATACAGCACTGCTGGCTTGTCCAGCAGTGGCACCCGAGCGTTTATATGAAGAACCTAGATTCCCGCCTGCGCGGGAATGACGTCATCACAACCTCCTCAGTAAATTCACTCTGATCGACGCGCAAGTTTTTACACCGCAAAGGTTAGCGTGATTGCTCCACTCACACCTACTTTCGCCACGCCGATAAGTGCGACTCCCCCTTCGGCAGTCACCTCTACTTGGAGTTGCACTTCTTTGAGTTTGAATTGACCGACCTGCTTGATATCTTGCAAAAGTATGGACAGTTGCTCAGAGAGTTTACTGAACGACTGTCGCATCTTTTCCGTGTCGATCTCTTTGATCTGTGTCGCTGCAGTCAACACTCCCAACGTACCAGACTGGGGTTCTTTTCCCCGTTCCACAATAACCGGAATTGTCGGCATATGTCCTCCATTCGGTGAGAATCATTAGACGACCCTTTTCTGCTTTTCAACACCAGAGAGTCAAGAGGGAGCCTCATACGTGAACTCCCAGACTCTTAGACGCCTAGACTCTTAGCCTCTTAGCCTCACCCTTCCCTCTTTACCCTACGATATGAAATACGCTAAAGCAGAAAGACGTCCTCAGTAATTCGTCAAACAAGAAAAACTGCAAATACACCACTAACGGTCTGATAAAGGAGGAAGCTATGAAATTCGGCATTTTTTACGAACTGTCCGTTCCGCGTCCGTGGGACCGGGAATCTGAGCGCAAAGTGTACATGAATGCTCTGGAACAAGTCCGCCTGGCTGACGAACTGGGCTTCGACCAAGTCTGGGCAGTAGAGCACCATTTCCTCGAAGAATACTCACACTGCTCGGCACCAGAATTGTTCCTCACTGCCTGTGCCATGCAAACCAAAAATATCCATGTTGGGCATGGCATTGTCATTTGTGTCCCAGAATTTAATCACCCGATCCGTATCGCTGAACGCGCTGCCGTGCTGGATATTCTTTCCGGAGGACGTCTCGAATTCGGCACCGGGCGCTCTGCCACCTGGACGGAGTTAGGCGGCTTTCGCGCCAATCCAGATGAAACAAAGAAGAGCTGGGATGAGTTTGTCCACTGCATTCCGAAAATGTGGATGCAAGAACGCTTTAGCTATGAAGGCCGCTATTTCTCCATGCCATCACGCGCTGTGCTACCCAAGCCGTACCAGAAACCACATCCGCCGATGTGGGTGGCAGTCACTAGCCCTGGTACGGAACTGGACGCCGGCGACCGTGGCATTGGCAGCTTGGGAGTCACCTTCACTTCATTTGCGGAACAAGAAGCGAAAGTGAAGGAATATCGCCGTCGTATTCAAAACTGCAATCCGGTGGGTGGCTTCGTTAACAATCAAGTGAACACCGTCAACTTTTTGTATTGCCATGACGACAACGAGACCGGCGCGAAAACCGGGATGCGCATGATTCAGCACTTCAACTATCTGGCCGCTCAACTGGATATGGCAAAAGAGGCAGTACCAACAAAGTCCTATCCCTCGGCAGGATTGCTGCCCTCGCTCCGTCGACAAGCCTCAAGCCCTGGAGAAGGAGCAAAAGCACCAGAAGGGATCGCGGTTGGGAATCCGGCGCATCTCATCGGTGAGTTAAAGAAATGGGAAGCTTGTGACGTGAACCGAGTCAATTTCTTACTCAATGCGGCGGAGAATA
>JAYVFX010000372.1:0-2688 GCA_043772795.1 Deltaproteobacteria bacterium | reverse complement strand
CGCACCACTACTACAGTTATGAAATCTCATGAAAGGAGGACATACCAATGTCCTACGTACAAGAACTCATCCCGGTGTCGGTTGGTTTCGAGGTGCAAGCAGTGCCTATTCTCTCGCGCTTGCTCGACGTAAGTGAAGAGGAAAAATATAAAGCTGATGACGATATACAGCGTCGCCAGCCTCTTGTTCCTGCGGTGCCACAACAACGCGTCCGTAAAGCTGAACGGCTCTACAACCTGGACTAACATGGACACCCAGCCCCACGTCTCGAACATCACGATCGTCCGGCGCGCACTGGAAAGCGCCATACGGCAACTCACCCGTAGTGCGACGGCGATCGCATGGGGCCGGGCCGGGGTGAATCGTACTCCGGCCCTGACGGAGTTACTCTGTCGAGAATTCACGGTTACCCCACCAGTAGTACCTGCACAGTCTGATCCTATGGTAGCACTCGTCGTGGATAGCGGTGATCGCTTCATTCATCACTCCCAGTTCCTGCAACGCTGGTGGCGTGAACACAGTCTACGCACTGCCGCGCCTCTGGCAATGCTGATGCTCGAACGTGCACCGCAGCGTGGACGACTGACCTGCCACCTGCTGGGAGAAGAAGAAACCACTGCCGCCATTCAGACAGTGAAACTGGTCGGTCCTGGTATGCATCGCCTGTCGATGAGTACCGGAGATACACTGCCCTCGGCAATAGAACTTCCTGCTCATGACACCGAGCGCTGGAGTCGAGCGATCGGCGCACTGGGGAATGAGCAATGGCACGGCCTCCGCACTCTGCACGTCGGTGTCATCGGCACCGGACGCACCGGTTCCGTGTTGGCGACCTCACTCGCACGGCTCGGTGTGCGCAATCTCACGCTCATCGACCCAGATCGGCTTGAATTACACAATACCGACGCGATGGATTGTGTCACTGAACACGACATTGACAAACTAAAAGTGACCAGCGTCCAGCGCGAGTTGCAGAGAATCACTGGCGATGCTGCTACGATTACCGCCCTACCCGATTCGATTACAACGCTACGCGCATTTGTCCAAGCCAAAGCAGTAGACGTGCTGATCTCCTGTGTCGACCACGACGGGGCACGGTTAGCGACCGCGCTCATCGCCACGCTGTACCTGAAACCGCTGATCGATATTGGCGCGGGAATTTTTGGCGCAGGCAATCAACGAGAACTTGGGGCCGACATCCGCCTGATCCTGCCCGATGAGCGTTGCTTGTTGTGTTTCGGCGGACTGGCGAACACTGCACGCGCCCGCGAGATGCTCACTGGCCGTGCAGTATCACCCGCTGTTCCCTGGCACCGCGAGCGAGCTGGTTCACTACGTAGCCTCAACCAACTTGCCGCGCATTTTGCGTTGCGTTTGTTGGAAGATTTTGTCAGTGATCGGTTGCAACAGTCCACCTGGTTGCATCTGGAGTTCGATCCACACGGCCTCCCCTCACTAAGGACGATGACGCCTGCGCCGCAGCCAACGTGTCCACTGTGTCAACGAACCGGGAACGGAGATCAAGCGTTAGATCAGATCCAAGACCTTACCAACACGCTCCTGCTGTAACGGAGGAGTTGCCCTTGCACATGACTCACACGGAATGTCATAACAATGAGTGGGAGGGGAAAATCTACCCGTACACCGCGATCTCTCGGAAACCAGCGCATCCACCTCCTCCATTGGAGAAGCTATTCACTACATCATACGACAGGAAAAAGAATCGCAAAGAGCGCGAAAGATAACGAGAAAAAGAAAATTTACGATCCAGAAGGAAATGATGCAGTTGGCACTACTATAGGAGAAGTGAGAGGCAGTTCCAAAGTTCGCGAATGAACACCCACGGGTGAAAAGGGGAATTGGGGTATGGCAGATATCTTTGAGATCCTTCCAATCGCGCACAAGGCAGTGAACGTCGCGCGCAAGTGGTTAGAACAGTATGTCGCTGGATTCCCACGTATCGAGCACGAAGAGTGGGAGGGGTATGCTCGTCTCATGGCCGTTTTGCTCGTTACAGGGAAATGCCGTTGTGCGGCGGATCGCAAACACTGTGTACGTCCAGCGCAACATAGTATCGCCGGCTGTAAGCCACCAGACACTCTCCATGCGTTCATCTTCAAGGCAGTCATCGGTCCGCATGGTACAGAATCGAACTCCATCGCACAGGGAAGGTTATACCCACTCCTCCACGAAGACGAGGGCCTTCGGTTGGTGAAGGTCGGGTTTAAGCAGTGCCCGCAATGTCGCAATAACCCCAAGCATGAGTATGAAGGTACAGTCTGTCCCTATTGTCAGACGCCATTCGACCCGCTGACGACTCCTATATTGGCGCGCGAGTGGCTCGTCATTAATGGCGTGTATCAAGTCGGGCCACGCATGTGGGCGTGTGTACCCAAAAGAGGGGAAAAAGGGCCGGACGGCGTCGAACATCGAGACAAGCCGCACTATCTTGCCCAGAACAACTGTCGAGATGTGATTGTGGATGACGAGAACGATGATGACGAAGATGGACCCATCGCCAGTGATTACGAGGATGGCCAAGAGAGTGAAGACACTACCAGTGAAGAGGATGATCACCTGCGCTTTCAGGTGCATCATGATGACGAAGGCTCGCACGATTGCTGTACGCTCGAAGGCTGCCCACGCAAAGGCCACCAACACTCGCGACGCGGATCAACCCTTTGGTGG
>JAYVFX010000371.1:0-1713 GCA_043772795.1 Deltaproteobacteria bacterium | reverse complement strand
GGTTGATACGGCAGGATCCCAGAAATTTCTGGGCTTTGTGGCTCGAGTTGAGCGACGTTGCGGAGATTCGATGATGGGGTCACGGTAGATGGATTCGTCTTGGCGACGAACGGTCTGGTCTGTAATTGGTGAATCATCTTGAGGTAGAGTCGGCAGCACTGTACGTCTTGTTGTCCGCGTAGTAAGCGCGGGCATTTCCTCCTCTTCCGACGAAGCCTCGGAGGATTCATCGTCTTCAGAGTTGGAGAGATCTGTGGGCTGTTGCTCTTTTTGGACGACAGTAGTGTCGTATAATTCCTGCGCGGTTCCATTTCTGCTTGAGTTGAGGAATCCGTCGGAGGGGCTATCTTCATGATAATCAATCTGCGGAATACCAAAGTGGTCGTCGGCAGGTACACTTGATTGAATTTCAGAAGAGGTTAGGTGCCACAACTTTGGGGTGTGCACAGGTACTGCATCTGTGAACGAAAAATGGCGTGCGGGACCTTGAGTGTCGAATGTTTCGTCGAAGGTAACGTCCGCGCACACTCGAATTGTTCGCAGTTTCGGGTAGTACACTAGCCATCCGGCTTGGGCGCGAGGGAGACCGATGTGAATGGCTGGAACACCGCGTTGCGGGTGATTCTTGCTATTGTAACGTCGGACGAGATTTGTCTTGGGATCTGTTGTCTGACGATCAAAGACTTTAGCAACAACAGGACAAAATAAGACTCGGAGCTTGCGGATGGATGGCTTTACTCCATAGAACAATTGATATGGAGTCGTTGCGAGGCCTTCAGCGTCCATGAGGCCTTTGATGGGTAAGACGTTGAAGATTTTCCATGCGTGCTCAAGCGAGAAACCAGTGAATTCTTCACTGACGCGAGCGTAGTTCATAAATGAGTAGGATAAGTTGCGAATCGACTGCCAGGTTCGCTCACAGAGACCATTCGTCTCTTGGTGTTTTGGCGCGGCGAGATAGACAAAGACGCCAGGGGATGCATCCATGCATTCCGCGCGGAATTCGTCACTGTCGAATTGTGTACCGGCATCGGAGTGGATTCGTCGGAGATTGCCAAAATCGACGGAGATTGGTCCATCGTTGGCATGTTGTGATCGGAACATAGCACAATAAAGCTTGACCAACCGGAGAACTTCGGCGGACGAGATTTTGCGAGTTCCTAGCAACACGGAGAATGTGGTCGCTTGATCGACCACAATGAGGAAGAATGGGAAATGCGTGCCCGGAGTCAAACCCTTTGGAGATGGGTTCTTTTCGATGTCCAGCAAGATGGTATGTCCAGCGAACTTGGATCGAAGAGGGGGGACTTTACTGCGATTTGCCTTTCTTGAGAGTGTAATGCGACACGTTTCGCATATTTTGTCTGGTTCGGGCATAACTGAGACGTCATTCCATAGGTCATCCTTGTTTGCGAGCATTATAGCTCCAACGCTGCGATGTCCCAGTCTGTTATGCATCAATGAACATCCAATTTGGCGTTTGCCTGATTTTGCCTTGAAAACCGTTTCATTTTCTGAGGAATGCCGAACCGTATTGTGAGCTTGAAGGGCTTCTCGAGGGTCGGTGTCGGCGTGCGCGGGGTAGGCACGTGATTCGTGTTTTCGTTCCGACGGTGCGAGGGCTGTGACTTCGGCGTCCGTTGGAGGTAAATCAATTACAAGAGCGGCGGTATCGTGCGAGTAAGGGGCAGACTCGGAATTAATATTATTTGA
>JAYVFX010000370.1:0-2373 GCA_043772795.1 Deltaproteobacteria bacterium | reverse complement strand
GCAACTCGCAATCGAGTTTCCTCACCTCGGTCAAGTGGAACCGCACCTCTCCGAGATTACGAGCGACGCGTGGTCCGACCAATGGCGTGGCCATTTTCCACCGCTACCAGTTGGACAAGGCTTTCTCGTACTGCCACCGTGGGAATCGCCGTCTGTCTCACCAGAGCGGATTGTCCTAGTTATCAACCCGAGCATGGCATTTGGCACCGGGCATCACGCCACGACGCAGGGGTGTTTGGAAGCGATTGAGGATTTGTGTCGCCAGTATGGATCACCAACTCGTGCGTTGGACCTCGGCACTGGGTCTGGCATTCTCGCCATCGCCTTAGCAAAACTCGGAGCGCAAGAGATATGGGCGACAGACAATGATCCGATTGCACTCGACGAAGCCCTGAAAAATGCCGCAGCAAATCAGGTCGCTCCGTCCATTCGGCTTAGTGATGTTTCAGTCGAAGCCCTTCCCCTCCCCTTTTCTCTTGTTGTGGCAAATTTGTTTTCTTCGACTCTTGTGTCCCTTGTTCCAACGTTGGTACCCGCTGTCGCGCCTCAAGGGCACGCAATTCTTTCTGGTATTCAGCTTGACCAAGAAGCGGACGTATTTGCAGCCTACCCTTCCCCGTCTTGGCATTTGGTCACTCGTTATCCGAAAGATGAGTGGGTCACTCTGGTCGTCCAGCGGACATAATTTTTTTCCTGTTTCACGCAATACGTATCACGCATCATGCTTCACTTTTCATTCTTAACTCTTCATTCTTAACTCTTCATTGTTTTGTATGCACCGCTTCTTCGTTCCCGTACTACAAATCCATGATTCGCAGGCCGTCATTAGCGGAGACGAGTTTCACCATCTCCGGCATGTCCTTCGTCTACAAATAGGTGCGGAAATAACGCTATGTGATGATCAGGGAATGGAATATCGCGGCACGATTGCAGCATTGGCTCCAGCCTCAGCAGAAGTCGTCATTCGCCATACTCAGCACTCAACTGTGCCACGTCTGCCACTGACCCTTGCCCTTGGCTTGTTGAAGGGACAGAAGATGGACCTGGTCATTGAAAAGGTGACGGAGTTAAGTGTGAATGAGATCTTGCCCTTCACGTCCACATTCACTGTTTCCCAACTCCCAGCGGAACGGCAAAGCGAGCGGCTGTCTCGCTGGCAGCGCATTGCCCAGAGTGCCGCGAAACAGTCAGGCAGCCCAATGCCGAAGATCCATACTCCTCAACTCTTTGAGGATCTCTGCGGCTCACAACCATCGGACACGACCACAATCTTATTTTACGAACACGAGCGACAGGCTACTCTCAAAGCTTTTGCTACAGATCATCCTCAGACTGCTTCGCTGCGTATTGTCGTGGGTCCAGAAGGCGGATTCGCACCAGCAGAGATCGGGCTAGCGCGCCAAGCCGGGATTCATGTTCTGGGACTCGGTCCACAGATACTCCGTGCAGAAACAGCCAGTATCGTCGCGGTTGCGTTGTGCCGCTTCCTCTGGGATGACGCAGCAGTTCCCCCCTTGCCGCAACGGGCACATAAAACGTAAAACGTGATGCGTAATACGTGATCTCGATACTGCCTGGTGCCATTTTATTTTTTTATTACGTTTCACGCTTTACGTTTCACGTCTTCTACAAATTTCCTTAACCGAGGGCAATACCCATGCGCTTCGCCTTTATCATGGACCCGATTCAGAACGTGTTGATCGATAAAGACACGACATTTGTGTTTATGCTCGAGTCCCAAGCTCGGGGCCATGAAGTCTGGTACCTCGAAATGCGCGACCTCTTCGTCCACCGCTCGCGCGCGATGGGACGCGCGCGGCGCATTGAACTGCGGCGAGAACTTGGCAACCATTTCACTTTTGATAGGGAAACCACAGAACCCCTTGGCGCGTTTGACGCCGTGTTCATGCGCAAGGACCCCCCATTTGACGTGCCCTACTTACACGCCACTCAATTCCTCGACCTTGCCCAACAAGATGGCGCTTTTGTCATGAATAATCCGGCGGGGTTACGCGCGGCCAATGAAAAACTCTTTGCGTTAAATTTCCCGAGCGTTATTCCACCGACCTTAGTGTCACAAGATGCGCAACGCATCAAAGCGTTCATGGAGGAACTCGGTGGCGAAATGATCATTAAACCGGTTGATGGGCACGGCGGGTTTGGCATTTTCTATGGTCACCGCGATGACCGTAATATGAACTCACTGATAGAAACAATGACCCACGAAGGACGTGAACCAATCATTGCTCAGCAATATATTCCTGAAGTCCGCCAGGGAGATAAACGACTCATCATGTTAAATGGGGCGCCGCTCGGGTGCACCTTGCGTGTTCCACGAGCAGATGAAAATCGCGGCAACATCCATGTTGGTGG
>JAYVFX010000369.1:0-6518 GCA_043772795.1 Deltaproteobacteria bacterium | reverse complement strand
CATCCTGCAAGCATTGGGCATTCCAGAGTCAGTCTATGCCCCGCCCGCTGCCCCACTAATTCACAGCGGGTGACTAAAAATGACCGAAAGGGGAGTGATTAATTTTGGTTATGTAACATTGACTCGCAGTCTGGTCGCGGGTAACACCGCCGGCCGTGGAGCACAGGAAATTAGCAACGAGAGGAGCCCTGATGCCATCACGGCAGACAACTTCAACCTTTTTGGGCACAGCGGCATTGATAACGCCACGGCTATCTCCGGTTTCACCCCTGGTCTGACTGACATCACCGCCACTTCCGATGGTACGCAGCCGACTGCCCTGACGGCTATTCTCGACACGGTCTTAAAGCCCAACGGCGGGCCGACGCAGACCCACAATCTTGTGCCAGGCAGCCCGGCTGTTGACGCCGCCGGGGCCAGCTGTGGGCTGAGTACCGACCAGCGCGGGGCTCCGCGGCCCTTTGATGGCGACGGCGAGGACGGCGCGGCCTGCGACATCGGCGCGGTGGAGTTCGGCTCTCCTGCCCCATCCTTCTGTGGCAACACCTTGATTGAGGCGGGCGAGCAGTGCGACGACGGCAACACCGCCAACGGCGACGGCTGCTCCAGCTCCTGTCAGAAGGAGAACCAGCCCCCCGTGGCCCGGTGTCACGATGTCACGGTCACCACCGCCCTCAATACTTGCTCCGTGGCTTCAGCCTCCATCGACAATGGCTCCTCCGATCCTGACGGCGACCCGCTCACCTTCACCCCAACCCCTGCCGGCCCCTACGCTTTAGGCTCCACTACCGTCACCCTCACTGTCTCCGACGGTGCGCTCTCCAGCCAGTGCACCGGCACGGTCACCGTCGTCGATGGACAAGCCCCCGCCATTAGCTGCCCAAGCAGTCAGACTACGAATGCGACCTCCGCCACTGGCGCGACAGTGAACTTCACCCCTACGGCTTCGGATAACTGCTCCGCGACGCCACCGATCACGTGCACCCCAGCGTCGGGCAGTACCTTTGCCATTGGCGCCACGACGGTGAGTTGCACGGCCAAGGACGACGCGAACAACCTCAGTGCACCGTGTACCTTCACGGTGACCGTGACCGGGGCCGCGGGGCAGCTCACGACGCTCCTCTCCATAGTCAACAACTTACCGGGCGTGAAGGCGGCCACCAAGAACAGCCTGGTGGTCAAGCTCAAGGCGGCGCAGACGGCGTTGAGCGCCGGCGACTCGGCGACGGCGTGTGCACAAGTGCAGGATTTCCTCAACCTGGTCAAAGCGCAGGGGGGCAAGAAGGAGCTCAGCACGGCGCAGGCCACCGCGCTAAGCGCCGAGGCAACGCGGATTCGGACCGTCCTCGGGTGTGCGTAAGGCGTGGCGGCTTAACCCCTGGTGAGATGCAAGGTCGTATTGAGCATATCGTCTCTGGCCAGGCCACCACGTTCATCTCGCTCAACGAAGCCCTCACGTTCATGGCGCAGGTGCTGGCTACGGTCGGGAAGAAACCCCCGTAACACGGAACGAATGAGCGAACGGGCGACCCGGCGACCACTCCATCACCCTTCGTGTCCCAGTCGCCCATTCGTCTTCGTGTAACCCGTTTGTCATTGCGCATTCATCATTCCGCATTCATCGGTCCGCATTTTTTCCGAAGGAGGATTTTGTTATGTTATCTCATTACTCACCATGTATGTCAGCCCTGCTACGGCTTGGCCGAGTGGGTCTGCTCAGCCTCGGGCTTGGCGTGGCAGCAGCACCCGCATTGGCCGCGACGGTGACGAACACGAACGACAGCGGCCCAGGCTCGCTCAGACAGGCGATTGCCGACGCCTCCTCCGGTGAAACGATCATCTTCACCGTCACTGGGACCATTACCCTAACCAGCGGTGAACTGGTGATCGACAAGGACTTGACCATTCAAGGGCCCGGCGCCACTCAGTTGACCATCAGCGGCAACAACGCCTCGCGGGCCTTTTTCATCAACCCAGGCGCTCCCGGTGCGACGAGTGGACCGCCGGCGACAAGTCTGGCCGTCAATTTTACTGACCTAACGATTGCTGATGGCAAAGCCAAAGGCGGCAATGGTGGAACCAGTAAAAATGGCTTTGGCTCAGGAGGAGGCGCCGCCGGAATGGGTGGCGCGCTGTTTGTAAACCACGGCGATGTGACGATTGCACGTGTGGTGTTGACGGACAACCAAGCCATCGGCGGCAATGGCGGCACCGTCATCCCTTGTTGTACAGGAGGAGCGGCTAGTGGCGGTGGTGGTATGGGTGGAGATGGCGCCGATGGCAACAATGGTCCTGGCGGCGGTAACGGTGGTAGTGGCGGCAATCTCGGCGGGATTGGCGGCGTAGGTGCGGTTGGCATCGGTTGTCCTGTCTTCGTTGGCGGCACTGCTGGTGGTGATGGTGCGGGAGGGGGCGGCGGCTGTAGTGGATTTAGTGGCAGCGCAGGCTTTGGTGGTGGCGGTGGCGGTAACGCTCAAAGTCTTTTGAATTTAGGTAGTGGCGGTTTTGGCGGTGGCGGTGGCGGTGATACGGGCATCGTGTTCGGTCTTGGTGGCACCTTTGGCGGCAATGGCAGCCTGGGCGGTGGCGGTGGCGCGGGTTTGGGCGGCGCCATTTTTCTGCGTGCGGGCACACTCGTGTTGCAAAATAGTGAGCTGACGCAGAACACCACCACTGCTGGACTAGGGACTTCCGGTGGCGGGAATGGTCAAGCAAAAGGTGGCGCGATCTTTATTCATAGCGGCGCCACCGCTACTGGTTCTGGTAACACGTGCGCTAGCAACACGGCGAGTGATGCCGCCCGCAGCCTCAACGACACTGTCGACTTTTACGGCAATGGCACGGGAATCTGCCCGCAACCAACGGTGACGATCAATCAAGCCGCCGGGCAATCCGACCCCGCCACCACCAGTCCGGTTCATTTCACTGCTGTCTTTAGCTCACCGATCGTCGGGTTTACTGCAGCAGATGTCACCTTGGGCGGTACAGCGGGAGCGACCACCGCAACGGTTACCGAGATTACGCCCAACGATGGGACGACTTTTGACGTAGCTGTCAGTGGCATGACGACGAATGGGACTGTGACGGCCTCGATTGCGGCCAATGTCGCCACTGATGCTGCAGGCAATGGCAACACCGTCTCTGCCAGTACGGATAATACGGTTACCGTTAATATCGATAACACTCCCCCCATTATCACCCCCACCATCACCGGTACTCTCGGTAACAATGGGTGGTATACGAGCAATGTGAGTGTTTCGTGGAGTGTCGTTGATAACGAATCGACTATTGCCATGACAAGCGGTTGCAATACGCAGACGGTCACCAGCGATACCGCTGGGGTGACTTTCACCTGCTCAGCGACTAGCACAGGAGGAACCGACTCAAAAAGTGTCATCATCAAAGTAGACAAAACTGTACCGACCTGCTCAGTAACCGCAACCCCCAATACCCTGTGGCCACCCAACCATAAACTGGCAAACATCTCAACCAGTGTGACGGTGACTGACAGTGGATCAGGTGCCAATGGGTTCACCCTGCTCTCCGTCAGCAGTAGTGAGGCCGATAGTGGGTTGGCTACAGACGACGTTCCTGGCGACATCCAAGGGTGGACAGTGAACACCGCGGATACGACTGGGCAACTTCGCAGTGAGCGTTTCAGCGAAACCGGGCGCACCTACACGCTGAGCTACCAAGCGAAAGACAAAGCCGGCAACTCCGCCAATTGCGCCACTACGGTCAAAGTGCCCAAGAGTCAGAAGTAAATCGGCTCCGTATAGAGAAGAGTATCGTCGGATGAGGCAGGCTTCATCCGACGACTCACAAGAAGTATTGATGCCTAATGACTGATACTCTGTGCGTTCTACCTCAACGAAAGGATGACTGACTATGAAAATGTACTCCCTGTTCTTCTCGCTGCTCTTCGTTATGACATTCACGGCGTTTCCTGCGGCTGCACGTGAGCCCCACTGGACTGCTGTCCCCCTGACCGCCCCAGGGATCGACGTTAACGCCGCTCTCAGCATCAATAGCCGCGGGCAGATCGCTGCCGACGGGATCAACGCCAACGGTGAGTTCCATGCCTTCCTGTGGCAAAATGGCGCCGCCCGTGACCTCGGGACCTCGGGACATCAGAGCCAGGCCTTTGACATCAACGACCGGGGGGAGATCGTCGGACAGATACTCCCTCAAGGAGCGGTCCTCTGGACTACAGGCCGCTAGACTCCTACCAGGTTCAAGAGCCTTGAATAAATAGAATCTATCAGTGAGTGAATTATCATGAAGAGTTCTTGCAGGGCGTGCTCACTCGGAGGTTGAGCCGCTCCAATGAAAAAACCGTCACCAGTCAGTTCACAGAAAGTACAAGACTGTCGACACCTCGGAGGGCAAAGAAGTTTCGCTAACATCTCTCAAAATGATAGAATAGATGACCATAAGTGAAGAGGGGATGACACGAGAACGGGAACGAGGACCATAGTGCGAGACGTACGACCACGACGCCAAACCATCGCTCACCCGCTGACATTCATCAACGTCTGACAACACAGGCACAAGAACGCGGCAAAGGAGGATCTTTCGATGGAACATGCGAATCACTCACTAACAGTTATTGATCCTTGTTACGCTGCACAAGCGAATGGGGAACACGGTCACCAGCGTAGGAGGGTATCGAGTCGCACACTCCGCGCACTGATGCTCTCGAGTCTCGTGTGGATGGGGCCGAGCCTCACGCATGCTGACTCAGGACCGCTCGATTGCAGTAAAAAGTCTTTGAGTGACGCGATCACCAAAGCCGACGAGGCTGAGCAGACGATCGTGTTTACCGGCGTGTGTGCCGGGCCGGTCGTGATCCGTACAGACGGATTGACGTTAAAAGGCGTAGGAACAGCGGTCATCGAGGGGGGGAGTCCGGCCGCTGTGACGATTACGGGTGTGCATGGTGTGTCGCTTGCCAACCTTGAAGTCCGGAAGGGCGTGAACGGCATTGTTGGTACCAATGGTGCGCATCTCTCGCTGACCGACGTCAACGTTCATGACAATACGGTTTTTGGCATTTCCTTACAAACCGCCTCCAGCGCGGTCCTCACGAACGTGACAACAACGAAAAACGGTGTGCATGGCCTCGATGTGCAGACGGGCTCGGCAGCAACGGTGACGAAGACCTTCACCACCGCGAACAATCGCGTATTTGGCATCAATGTCAATGGGAGCGCGATGACGTTCGCGCAGGCGACGGTGACAGCGACAGGCAACGCCTTGGGGATTCAGATAGCGACCAACGCCAATGCGTTCCTCAACGATCCCACGACCATCATTAACGTGAATAACAATCTCGCTACGGGCTTAACGGTCGTGTCAGGCGCACACCTCGTGTCCTTTGGCGGCACGATTAATGCCTCAGGGAACGGACTGAACGGGGTCTCGGTCAACGCCAAGGGTGGGCTTGATCTCGATGCGGGGTCTCAGCTCAACAGCTTTAACAACGGTGAGGGGGTACTCCTCCAGGAAGGATCAACGATGACCGTGTTCAATATCCCGCAGTTTTCTGGAGTGTCTGGGACGAGCACGATCAATACTCATAACAACACGGGCAACGGCATGACCGTCCGCAATGGGGCAGTCCTCACCTTTTCTAACCAAGCCAAGATCGACAGTGAGCAAAACGGAGCCTTTGGCTTGGCTGTTGACAATGGCTCGAACGTTACGTTGGTGAGCTCCACAGCGGGGAACTCAATCTTGACAGGCAACACCGGAAAAGACTTATCGCTCACCTTTGGGACACGTGCGGATATTCAGACGGTAACGGTGGGTACGTATACCTGTGACGCAACGGTTCTCGTGCGCGGCACCAGCGGCATTACCTGCCCGCATTGAAAAGACCAGAACGGGAGTGGCGAGAGAAACATCGCTGGCGCCAAGCTGCACGTTCATCACGGGTGGCTTGGCCCGAGTCATTGGACCCTCCTGGACAGACACACGCCGCATGACCATCGGCATGACACTCCGAGGTACAGTATCTCTCTTTACCTCCTCGTGGAACTTTGCAGTGAAGCGACGAAGAAACTCTCCCTCACGGATGCCCCTGCACTTGCTCGTAACGTTCCGTGCTGTGCTCACGAAGGAACTACACAGAAAGTGATCATAGGACACAGTGGAAACGGCTCGATCCACCAAAACGGTAGTCCAACATTGAGTATGGGATAGGTATAGGGAGAGAAGAAATTGTGGGTCTATAATTTTGACATACTGGCCACTTATCAGACGTAATACTTACTGTGAGAGTCATTTTCTGTTTCTAGCCTCAGTTGATGACAACGCAACGTGTCAACCTCGAACGCGGGATCGGCGGGCGTTTCGGGTCTAGCAAAGTACGCACGTATCTCGGTTAGATCACGACTATGCAGGTTTCACGCGGAACGTCATCGCACTGGGAGTGAAGCAGGCGGGCATCAACGCCTCGGCGGAAACTACTGAAAGTAGGGCATCACCTTTTTCGCGAATAGCTCGAGGCTGGTCTG
>JAYVFX010000368.1:0-7916 GCA_043772795.1 Deltaproteobacteria bacterium | reverse complement strand
CGCCCTTACGATAGCCCGCCCGCTACAAGCCAGTCTGAACACGTCAGCGATATAGTCGACCGTTCCCGCATGCGGACTCCCGCTTGGCGGCATATCAATAGTCTCTCCTTCAATTAACTCTACGCGGGCATCCGGCGCGAGGATCCCGGCCTCTGCTATGCGGTGGTACTCGGCCACGGTTAAGCGGTGACGCTGGAAAATATCAGATGCGGTGCTAGACATTGCCTCTCCTGACTGCTGCAAGCGGATAGTAAAGGAAATATACCGCAGCGGCTGGATACTGCCAATCCGTCCAGCTAAGGGGCTTGAAGCCCTTTGCCTGGCCGGCCCAATGATCCTCATCATCAAAGATTTGCTATCCGTGAATTCCAGTGTCACTCACGCTCGGTCGAGACCCCGGTTGCCAAGACTAAAGCCTCACGTAGCATGCGCCGCAAGCTGTATAGCTCACCGGTGCAACAGCCTCCATGTTCGTTAGAATCGCGCGGTTCATACGAATAGGAGCAAAAGAATGTCAAAATTGGTCCATGTTTTTTAGTGCTAACAGTTAGTTTTCTTTTTCTGGTTTCATTTGCCGATGGGAGCGGCGTGGATCACTCCCGCCCGTGACCGAGCCTCACAGTTCATCGCCACACGACCAACGTTCAAGGATGACGACTCACCGCGCCGCTACGAGATGATGGAGTTATTGCGCCGGGGGAAATAAACACAATCCTGGAAGAGATTCCGTAGCAGCAATGCGGGATCGAGATTTCTAATAAAGGACGAACCAGTATGCGACGGAACGTGTTTGTCAGCGTGGCCCTGACGGGTACCTAATCTTGACAGCGAATACTACGACAGAGATGACCTCTCGACGGAGGGGAAAGTCGGGCTTCCTGTAGCGGTTGACTTTTGCGGCTAAACAGAAGAAGTGGTGTCGAGAGTGCGGGAGCTATACGAAGACGAAGGAGGATCTCATGGCAACAGAAATCGCTCGTGGCGATTATAAGTTGAAATACATCAGCCTAGCCGAGGCGAAGAACATGTCTGGCCTGCGTCTCATCTTGGGAGCGCATACGATCCCCGGTCCCTGGCGTGAGGCGTGTAAAAGTATCTTTTACGTGAAGAAAATTCCCTACACACCGGTTGCGTCCACGGGACAGGATGGAACAGACCGTGAGTTACGGGAGTGGACTGCGCAGAACAGCGCGCCGGTGGCGATTTGGAACGATGAACGTCCACGCTCAACCTGGATTGAGCAACTCTATCTCGCCGAACGTTTACAGCCGACCCCAGCGCTGATTCCCGCGAACATTGAGGAGCGGACGCTCATGTTCGGCTACATCAACGAAATCGCGGGCCAGAACGGCTTTGCCTGGTCCAAGCGCCTGACGATGATTCATGGGACCGCGACTAACCCCAAGACCGACGACGCGACGCGCGCATTCTGGCTCAATTTTGGCACCAAGTATGGCTATAGCGCCGAAGCCGCAGGAGCCGCGCCAGCGCGCATGGTGGAGGTACTTCGCTTCTTAGGCGCACGACTGGAGCAGCAGAAAGCTAGAGGCAGCAAGTTCTTTATTGGTAATCAGCTCTCGGCGTTGGACATTTACTGGGCGGCGTTTGCGACGCTCGTGCAACCACTGCCGCCCGAGTTGTGTCCGATGGCCACTGCATTTCGTGCCTTCTACACGGAAAAGAATCCAGTGGTGACGACGGCGATGTCGCCGGCGTTATTGGAGCATCGCGATTTCATTTACCGCGAATATCTGGAGTTGCCGATCGTGTTCTAAGCGTTTCTTTTGTTTTCCTCGGTTGCCAACAATGATGAACACTACAGACCCCACGCAGCACCTCGCCAAAGTCGATTCGGTGATGCGCCGCCTCATCCGAGAAATCGGTCCGTATAGCTTGCAGACCAACTCCCGTCGTCCCCCGTTTGAGGTCCTTACTCGCGCTATCGCCAATCAGCAGCTCAATGGCACAGCGGCGGAGACAATTCTCCGTCGCTTAGTCGCGCTCTTTCCTGGACGGAAATTCCCAACTCCAGATGACCTGCTCACCGCTAGTGAAGACAACATACGCAGCGTGGGCTTCTCGCGGGCAAAGGTAGCAGCTCTGCGTGACCTCGCGGCAAAAACGCTAGACGGAACTGTCCCACTGGCGCGTGTCATTCGTAAACTCGACGATGATGCTATTGTCGCTCGGCTCACCCAGGTGCGTGGCGTGGGCCGTTGGACCGTGGAGATGTTGTTGATCTTTCAATTGGGGCGACCAGATGTGTTGCCTGTCGACGATTTCGGCGTGCGCCAAGGTTTTCGCATCGCTTATGGTTTGGCCGACTTACCAAAACCGAAAGAACTACTGTTACACGGCGAACGCTGGCAACCGTATCGTACTGCAGCGGCGTGGTATCTGTGGCGGGCCGCAGACCGCGCCAAAGCCGCGCAACAGGCGTCAGGAAAAAAGTAGTCGTAGGGGCGAAGCATTTGCGTATCACATTCAAGGCAATGTATATTTTTGCTGAGCAAATGCTTCGCCCCTACCTGCTTGCTAATGTACGAGCCATTATAACCCAATCATCTTCTTGTAGAGCGTGAGTCCCTGCGCACGAGTGGCGGTGCGCGCTACGGCTTGTTTCCAGGTGGAATAGCGGTCTTTCATGCACGTTGCACAAGGGCGGTATCCGACAGCAATGGCGGTAGCCTCGTCGGCAAAGAACACGCGGTGTTTGACATAGTAGCCCTTGGCGATCCACAGCAACGCACTGCGGCAATCCATACGGCCGTAGCCTTTTGCGCCTCTATGGCCGCCGAAGGCGCCTGGGGTCCTACTTTCATAAAACTTTCCGTTTGGTCCCATGAGTTTGTAGAGTTTCATTGGTGATACGCACCCCTTCGTGTTGGAGCAGCCAGCGTTTACGCTCCAGACCACCAGCATAGCCAGTCAGGGTGCCATTTGCGCCCACCAGCCGATGACAGGGAACGACAATCGCGATCGGATTCAGCGCATTGGTCATGCCGACCGCACGATAGGCCGTCGGTTTCCCCAACGTTGCGGCCAATTCACCATATGTGAGCACGGTTCCTGGCGGGATCGTGCGTAACGCCGACCACACCTGCTGTTGAAACGCAGTTCCGCCAGTGTTGACGGGAATATGGTTGATACAGGCAATATCACCCGCGAAATAGGCGCGGATCAGACTGCTGAATCCTTGTGGGTCGATAGTCGCGCGCAACTGAAAATCAGGAACATGCCGTCTCAGCAGCGTCATCATGCGGTTCTCGTAATCGGCGTAGTCAAGCGCACAGAGCCGCTCACCATCAGAGATCAAGAGGATCTTTCCAAGTGCCGAATCAATGTTGTCGATGAAGAGTTCCATCGCGCCATTCCGTAGCATGTGTCCAGTTCCTTTGTAAGAGAGACACCACAGGAAGGGAAATGTGAAAAGCGAAAGGAGAGAGCTGTTATGGCTTGACCTGGCTTAGTGGGAGAGTGAAGATGGGCAACTATGAGAGAAATGAAAGTGGAAAGAGAAGTAAAGCTAAATTCGCAGTTGTGGGAGCAATTTGAGCAAGCGGCGCAAGAACAGCGGCGCAAACCGCTACCTCTCTTGCAGCAGGTGTTGCAAGAGTATTTGGCAATTTATCATGATGAGAGGTTGTTCCGCCAACTACAACGCGAAGCCCGCCGTAGTGGGTACCAGGAAGAAGATGCAGTAGAATTGGTACGCCAGGCGCGGCAGCACAAACGAGCACGCAATGGCGCGACGTAAGGATCGTGTTCCCGTCGTGTTGGATACGAACGTAATTGTGAGTGCTCTGCTCAGTACCAAGCGTCAGTCCGTCAATCAGCAAATTGTTCGTCTGTGGCTTAATCGACATGTCCAACTGATCGTTTCTGGAGAAGTCGCCTCTGAATACCTGGAGTTGATCGAACGCTTGGCCATTTCTCCACCACGTGCTGAGGCTTTCCGCCACTGGTTGCGGCGACAAGACATTATTACTCACGTGAAGCTCGGTACACGCTACCATGAAAGTCGTGACCCTGACGATAATGTCATGCTGGCAACGGCCGCTGTCGGCAAGGCGAAGTTTCTCATCACGAACGATCGTGACTTGTTAGACATACCGGCAGCACAGCGTCAGAAGTTCAAATTTGCAATCGTCACACCGCAAGAATTCTTGACGCGAATGCAAACACAGTAACGCGAGAGTAGAGCGCATATCTGTTAGCGAGGCTGTCGAACCAGCGCGGGGATTCGCGGTAGAGGAAGGGTGGACACGAACATGACAACACCTACTCCAAAACTCACTGGCGGTTGTCTCTGTGGCGCGGTGCGCTACGTCATCACTTCTCCACCGCTTTCAGTGGCTTACTGCTACTGTTGCATGTGTCAACGAGCGAGCGGCGCACCCGTGGTGAACTGGGCAACGGTAACGGCTGATACATTCCGCGTCACTCAAGGGCAGGTTACGCGCTACCGCTCCTCTGCTAAAGCCGAGCGGGGGTTTTGCGCATGCTGCGGCAGCCAGATCTTGTTCCAATACACCGAAGGGCCGGCAGAACTTGATGTGACAGTAGCGATACTCGATGATCCGACCGCCTTACCACCCCAGTATCACATCTAGACCTCAAGTCAGCAGCCGTGGCTAATCCTGGAAGATTCTCTTCTTCGTCATACGGATGATGGCAAGGACTTTTCGCCTTATCGGTGCGAGTAAGACGCTCAAGGCTCAGGGCGAACGCGAAGTTATTTCCTACTAATCACGTCACGTTGCTTGATCCTGATCGTTGTTAGATGTCTTGACTGCTTCCGGACGGTTCAGCACCGCGTTGAAGACGGTCGCAGGCACGCGTAGGCGGTCGTCGTCTGCGTAGAGCGTGCGCAATTCGGCGAATGAGGAATCGGGCGCGTGTGTGAGCGCGGCCAGCCGATCAAAAAACTCAAGTTGGTCATCATTGAGTGGTTCGTCCGGGCGGGGCATCGCTCCCCAGACATCCCACGGTAGCATTTCCATGTTGTTGAGCGCTGCGACATCACGGATCAAGTTTCCCGCGATGAACCAGACGCCGCGCAGGTTCGCGAAGACGATACCGAACTTCGCTGCATCGGCCTTACCCGCGCGGCACTGCGCCCACGCATCGCCCGCGATTAAAAAGCGATCGCGCGGAACATCAAAGATGTCAAAATCGGGCTTGAGTTTCTCCTGCCACACGTCGTCTAACTGCGGATCGACCAGCACCCATCGCGCTTCCGCAGCGTTCCAGTACTCGCACACCCAGTGATCTTCAAAGTACGGGGGATTAAAATACGCGCCGAAGCCGCACCGAGCCCGTGCGGGAACCCCTTTGGCTCGCAACATCGCGACCAGAAAACGCGTAAAGTTGTGGCAGCGGCAAGCCAGACGTTGGTTAACCGGTCGCGCGACCGAAAGTGGCTGGTCGTCCAGCGCAAGCAGTCGCTCAAGCATCTCCTCCATAGAGCGAAGATGGATCTCACTCATACGTTCACCTGGAATCGTGCAGCCATAGAAGCTGGCCGCTACCACATCATAGATGCCGAGTCCTTGAGTAATGCGGACGAGTTTTTTCACATCACTCGGTAACTCAGCAAACATGGATGTATAACGACCAGCCGATGTCAGCACTGAGGGTTGAGCATAGAAATCGAGAATGTGTTGTTGTGTCGTCATGATGGATTGTTCCTTTCGTTGTCTATTAACGCAATGAGGCGAGGCATGCGTCTTGCCACAAAGTATGACAGCGCCGCTACATACGAAATCACCAACAGTGAGTGCACGTACGTAGCAGTTGATAGCGAAAGCCCCACGCTGGTTCCCATCGCAAGATAGGCGACCAGACATGCCGGGCACTTGGGCAAGAGCGCCAGGACGGCACCCGGCACTATCCATCCGATGATATCAAGACAACGTCGAGCAAGCGTTGGTGGCCGCGGACCGCCATACGCGGTACGAGCGGCGATCGTCTCGTGTTTAGAATCACTCGAAGTGACTTCACAACAACATCGCGCGTTCATGAGTGATGCTCCGGCGAACAGCATGAGGAGTCCGAGTCCTTGGGGGACACGTACGTCGCCTTCGGGTCGACGACGTAGTCGTCACCGTAGCGATCGTGGTGGCGAACCCAGGCCATCGCAAAGGTCAGGGCGTTTTCGTCGCGGCCCTTCGGCACATAGAATTTGCCTACCGCCTCTTCCGTCTTCATCGCATTCTCCTTCATGCACCTTGAGGGTTGGCCTTCATCACCGCACCGGAATGGTCTGTACGGCCTGTAGATCCGCGAGGGAAAGACGATAGTCCAGCAGAGATGCCAGCTGCCGCTCACGGGCGGCTGTCAGATCACGTTGGGCTTGAATGACAAGAAAAGTGGTCGACATGCCGACCATAAACTTCCGCTCCTCGGCACCCAGCCGGCGCTCGGCAAGGGCAACCGCGTTCGCGGTAAGAGGCAACCGTTGCCGATTTGCATCCACACTCCGGATGACCGCCTTGATCTCGGTGACGGCTTGTTGTTCCGCGCTCATGAGCGTCGTCTCATCCTGGCGCCGTTTGACTGATGCTTTTACTGCTTCAGCAGCGGCCAGTGACTCTCCGAGTGGAACATTCAGTGATAGCCCGACGGACCACCCCGGATATCGGAAGCCCGCTACGTCATCAAGAGCGGACGCGAATCCTCGTCCCACACTCCCAGTTACAGGCCCACCGGTCAGTGGGGAAGACCGCACTTGCCGCCCTGCGACGCCGAGCCCGCTATAGTTCAGGATTAACGAGACATCGGGCAGGGCCGCGTCTTTGAAACGCGTAATGGTAATGTCGTCGATGTCGAGCAACGCCTGCAAGACCCGCAAATCCTGCCGCAGCGTCAGCGCGCGCGCAATAAGCTCTTCGGGCTGTCCTACCGCAATGTCCTCTCCGGAGAAGCTGGGCGGTGGGACCAATGATAGATTCTGTTCAGGATCGAGCGGCGCAAAAATGAGGAGACGCACGCGGTCTTCCGCATTGGCAACATCTTTCATGGCACTCACAATGACATCTGACCGACGCGCCACTTCCGCCTCAACCTCGACCACCTCAACCGCCGCAATCTTCCCCAGCGCTGCACGCTCTTGATCATCACGCAAAAACCCCTGAGCCAGCGCAAGCGACTGTTGTTCCACCGCTAAATATTCGCGTGCGTGGACCCAGGACCAGTACGCCTGCAGGACGCGGCGGGTCGTCTCGGCTACGGCACTCGCAAGTTCCGCCTCGGAAACCGTTTGTCCTTTGCGGCTAACCAGCCAGTTCGCACGCGCCTCATCAATGCGCAGTCCTCTGAGGAGATGCTGCGTAAACGTGACGCTCACGCTTGTGCTTAACTGCGGATTGAGCCGGGCGAGCGCATCAATGCCTGAGCGCCGCGCGCCATCCCACTCGACGCTATATGACGATCCCCAGGGCAGTAACTGGTCGATCGCAGCCGCCGCGGTTCTCTGTCTGCTGAGCAGCCCGGATTGAGAATCGAAGGTGCGCACGGGAGGCGTGTGGCTATTGGTCACGTCGGCTTGCGCAGAAAACTGCGGCGACCAGGCGGTGTTGGCCGCGCGTACATCCAGATCGGCTATCTGCGGACCGAAGCGCGCAGCTTTGAGGGCAAGGCCGCGCTCAAGCGCAAAAGCGACGGCCTGCTCCGGGCTGAGCACGAGCGGGTCGGGTTGCTGCGCGTGTGCGCCCGCGCACCACAGCAAGAGGAAGCCGGCCGCAACGACTGACGCTCGTCGATACACGCGTTAGACCCCTGAGCCTGCAGCTTCAGTGTGGGAAACCGCATCATCCTTCACCAGCTCCCCATCAAGCAATCGCATGATACGGCTGGCATCCTCGGCAAATCGGGGATCGTGGGTCACGAGGCAAACCGTCGCGCCCGCAACGTGG
>JAYVFX010000367.1:0-3152 GCA_043772795.1 Deltaproteobacteria bacterium | reverse complement strand
GGTAAATCAACGCGCCCACATGAGCCGATAAAAAGCGTGTCGCCAGCGACAAGGCAGTTCTCGACAAGAAAACATTGCGACCCTGGCGTGTGGCCAGGTGTGTGAATAAAGGTCACTTTGATGTTGCCAACGTTCGTTGTATCCCCACCATCGACTTGCACGATGTCAGACGCTGACAGTCCGGCAATACGATTCAAGAAAGGGGCCTCGGCCTTATTGACGTAGACTTTTGCTTTCACCTTCTCCAGTAATTCAGCCGCGCCTGGAATTTTAGCGCCTTGAAAATCGCCCCCCAGATGATCCTGGTGATAATGGGTGACTAACGCTTTGTTGATCGTATAACCATCCTGTTCGGCGATACCGACGATTGCCGGAATATCCCAGGCGGCATCAACGACGATCGCTTCATGTGTCGTTGAGTCACCAATCAAATACACAAAGTTTTGCATCGGCCCGATTTGAATTTGTTTGAAGTACAATGTCGGTGAGGCCATTGAAGACTCCTGTTACCTAAGTGCTTTTTACCGCTTCACTTTCTTCTCTCGATCATGTCCTCGTAACCCACGTTCCCAGAGGTATTCTGGCTCACCCAGGTTCTTACTCACCCAGCGTGAGAGTACAAACAGCAGGTCACTGAGACGGTTGACATACTTGAGCGGCCACTCGCTGATTTCTTCTTCGCGGGACAAGCGCAGAATCTCACGTTCGGCGCGACGGCATACGGTTCGAGCTTGGTGAAGAAAGCCGCTGACTTTCCCGCCACCAGGTAAGATGAATGAGTTGAGGGGGGAAAGATCTTTTTGTAGTTCGTCGATCAGTCGTTCTAGCGCTTTGACTTCTTCGTCTCCAACGCGAAACATACCTTCGTACGAGAAATCCGCTGGAGTAGCGAGTTCGCTACCAAGATCAAACAGTTCGTTCTGCAAACGGCGAAAGATCTCGTCGAGTCGTTTGGCTGCTGGCAGTCGGTCTTTCAGTTCATCATTGAAAACGCGCGCAAGACCGAAGACTGCGTTAAGTTCATCAATGGTGCCATAGGACTCGATACGCGTGGCATCTTTGGGGACTTTCTTGCCACCAACGAGTTTGGTGAACCCTTTGTCGCCCGTGCGGGTGTAAACTTTGGTGATACGAATAGCCATGGGTGGGGAGGGAAGTCTAAGAGTCTGAGAGTCTAGGTGTCAGAAAAATGAAAAATTTCTCCTCTTAGACTCCTAGACCCCTGGACTCCTAGACTTTCTAGGATTGCAGTCTCTTTTCTAACGCTTCAGATTCTTGCCACAGTTCCTTCGGCAGGCGGTCGCCGTACTTCTGGAAGTATTCTTTCTGACCGCTTACTGCTTCGATCCAGCCTTTACGATCTACACCAAGGAGTTCCTTTAAGGTCTCCGGGGAGATATCAAGGCCGGTCACATCAATACCAGAAAGATGCGGCAGATAACCAATCGGGGTTTCTGTTGCGCCAACTTCTCCATGTACGCGATTCAGTACCCAGCGCAAGACGCGGAGATTCTCACCGAACCCTGGCCACAGATACTTTCCTTCAGAACTCATACGGAACCAGTTGACGCGGAAGATCTGAGGCGGGTTCTTCAAGCCTTTCCCTACACGCAACCAGTGCGCAAAATAATCTCCCATGTTGTAACCGCAGAAGGGGAGCATCGCCATCGGATCTCTGCGTACAACGCCGACCGCACCAGTCGCAGCCGCAGTCGTTTCCGAGGCCATAGTCGCACCCAGAAAGACCCCATGCTGCCAGTTAAACGACTGGGAGACGAGCGGTACTAAGCTCGCACGGCGACCACCAAACAGCATCGCGGAGATAGGAACACCATTGGGGTTTTCCCATTCCGGCGACATCGCCGGACACTGACGTGCTGGAGTAGTGAAGCGCGAGTTCGGATGGGCAGCTTTGGTGGTACTGTCGGGCGTCCACGGCTTGCCTTGCCAGTCGATCGCTTCATGCGGAGGAGAGCCATCCATCCCTTCCCAGTACGGCGTTCCATAGGGCGTGAGGGCCACATTAGTGAAAATCGTATTCTTACGGATAGTGCCCATCACATTGGGATTAGTTTTGAGATTGGTGCCAGGGGCAACACCAAAGAACCCGGCTTCTGGGTTAATGGCCCACAACCGTCCATCCGCCCCAGGTTGCATCCATGCGATGTCCTCTCCAACCGTCCAGACTTTGTATCCTTTCTGACTTGCCGGGGGGACGAGCATGGCGAGGTTCGTTTTGCCACAGGCGCTCGGAAACGCTGCAGCAATATAGGTGGTCCGCCCACTCGGGTCCTCAATGCCAAGAATAAGCATATGCTCGGCGAGCCATCCTTCTTCACGCGCCATATAACTGCCAAGGCGCAAAGCGTGACACTTTTTCCCGAGCAAGGCATTACCACCGTAGCCGGAACCGATGGACCATAAGAGACGTTCTTCAGGAAAATGAAGGATAAAACGCCGGTCAGGATTCAAGTCGCCAATGGAGTGAAGCCCGCGAACACACTTGTCTGAAGCGCCGAGTCGGTCAGAGGCGACCTTGCCCATACGCGTCATCGTTCGCATGCTGACTGCAACATACGGACTGTCTGTGAGTTCCACACCAACCTGGCTATAGGGAGAATTGACCGGTCCCATGATGTAGGGAACGACATACATGGTACGATCTTTCATCGCGCCCGAGAAGAGTCCGCCGACTTTCTCTTTCGCTTCAGATGGCGACATCCAGTTATTATTTGGTCCAGCATCGTCTTTCTTGCTCGTGCAGACAAAAGTGAGATGTTCTGTGCGAGCGACATCGCTGGGATCACTGCGGTGCAAATAACAACCGGGATACTCCTTCTGATTTAGTTCTAGGAGGGTCCCACTGGCAAGCATCTCTTTAATAAGTTTTTGGTATTCAGCTTCAGATCCATCGCACCAATGAATGTTCTTCGGTCGGGTGAGCTGGGCACATTCATCAACCCATCGCTCTACGGGAGTTGGCATACGTGCATCCTTTCCTGTCGTCTATCAAGAATTTACCCTTATCATAATACCAATCAAGTATTAGAATACCAATCGAGGCCAACCTCAGGAAGGGCGTGGTTGGATATGAAAGAATCCCCATCTTTTCATCGAGTGTGTAGAGAAAACTGGCACTATGACCGATCGCG
>JAYVFX010000366.1:0-4613 GCA_043772795.1 Deltaproteobacteria bacterium | reverse complement strand
CAGTAGTGCCTATCTTGGCCTGGCGAATCGCGGCCTGGCTCTGGTGGTCGGGCAACTGGGCTGGAGTGTTTGAGGGGGCGGTACGGGACGGGAGAGACTCGATGTCACATCGCAATCAGGTGAGCGGGATGCGTCTCGTGTGCGCGTGGTGCTTGGCGGTGCTGTCTGGATCGCCTGACGAGTCGTCCACTGTGACGCATGGAATATGCCAGGCGTGCTTCGCGAGGGAACTGAACAAGCTGACGCCGGAGGCGCAGCGAGAGGAGGGGACCGCATGGACCAGTCGGTGCTGACGACGGGGATTGCGACGAAGCGCTGCGCGATTGAGGAATGCCCGATTGAAATCAGATCCACGCAACTGATGTGTGCCGGCCACTGGAAACTCGTTCCCCGGCCGATTCAGGCGGAGATCTACTCGGTGTTCCGCAAGCGGCGCGGCGGCGCGGCGCACCAGGCGGCGATTGCGCGGGCGCTGACGACGGTGCGGGCTGTGCTGGATGGGTGGGCGAAGAATACACCGGGGCATCCCGCGTCGGACCTACCGGGGTATTTACCGTATCGGGACGACTGAAGAAATGGAGACCAGACCACGATGAGAATTTATGTGGCCAGTTCATGGAGAGGTCTATGATTTTAAGGACTCCGAGGGATTTAGTTGGAGGGAAGTCGATCCTAATTATGAGTGACAGCGTGAACCATCCGCCGCATTACGGCGGGAAAGAGAATCCATATGAGGCGATCAAGGTGATCGAGGCGTGGGGGCTCGGGTTCTGCCTCGGGAACACGATGAAGTACATCTCCAGGGCCGGGAAGAAATCGCCGGAGACGACGCTCCAAGATTTGGAGAAGGCACGCTGGTATTTGGATCGGGAGATTGCCTGGAGAAAGGGCGCGGGAGTATGAATGTGGTCGCGCCGTATGCCGTGCTCATGGATGTGCCCGATCGCGCAGCCGGAATCAGGATGCTCAGAAAGATCGAATGGTGCGGGCGGATCTCCCACCGATCGGAAGACGCGCAGACCGAGGAGAGTTGGGAGCGGTTTCTTCGCGCCGTCGTGCTGGGCAAAGGCGACTGGTCCATCGTCGAGCATGCGGTGGTGACGGTGGACGCGATCGTGGACCGGGGCATCACGCATGAGTGGGTCCGGCACCGGCTCGCATCGTTCACGCAGGAAAGTACGCGGTTCGTGAATTATGAAAAGAAGATGCCGCCAGCCTTCATCGTGCCCGTGGGCCTCACTGAACCGCAACACGCGGAGTGGATGCTGGCGATACGGGCCGCCGAAGCCACCTACAGGGCGCTCCTCGCTGTCGGGTGCTCGCCGCAGATCGCCCGCTCGGTGTTCCCGAACGCGCTCGCGTCGAGGATTGTGACCACCTGCAATCTGCGCAACTGGCGGCACTTCCTGTTGATGCGGACGACTCGTGAGGCCCATCCGCAGATGCGGCAGGTCACGCTCCCGCTGCTGCGTGAGTTTCAAGAGAAAATTCCTATTCTGTTTGACGATATCGAACCGGAAGCGACCCAGGCGGACAACTTGCGGAAGATGCGCTGATGCGCTGGGGGGAGTGGCTGGTGGGGTGTAACCTCGTGCTGAATACCGGTTGTGTTGTGCTCTATGCAGCACAAGGGCACTGGAAACAGGCGGGCTACTGGGCGGCGGCGCTGCAGCTGAATTTCTGGCTGATGAAGATGCGGTGACGAGATCGATACGGCGAGAGGCGAGGGTGCGTATGACGATGGTGCTGCTCTGTGTGGTGGTGATCTCGGGCCTCTTGTCGCTCGGCGTGCTGGTGTGGGTGGTGATGCGGGAATGGAAATGAGGGCAGGGTTGCCAGCCACCCTTGAGGCTGGCCGATGTGGGGCAGGGCCTCGGTGGCACGGGATTCCTGTCCGCTGGACACAACGAGTGGAGGCCAGGCGGGTCGGTATCACGCTCACCGCCTGGCCTCCCTTGTGCGGGGAGAGGAAGGGATGAGCGAAGAGAACGTGCAGAGAATAGGGTACGCACTGGCCGGGCTGGATTCTTCTATCCGCCATGCAGGGATGTTGGTGTTTTGTGGTTTTCTCTTTGTTGGGTTGGCTATTTTGTGGAGGAAGAACTCGTAGCGATGAGCTGGGCGGAGACTGTTCGTGTCACTAACCAAGGAGGGGCATCAATGAGAGCGCTAGGCATATTCGTCGCGGCAATCGGGTTGACGGCATGTGTGACGATATTGGGCTGTACCAGTGTCGTGAAGAAACAGGACGGGACATGGGACGTGCCGAGGCAGGTGGAAACGCGCTCGGCGTTTGGCACGAATCAATCGGCCATGAAGGTGGAGAATTGCAAGCGGGAGGTGTTTCGGCTCGTCGTCTCGAACGACTACCTCGACTGTGCTGACCTCGTGCCGTATCAACAGGCCTCCTCTCCTGGCGCAGGCGGGCCGATCGTCGGCCACATGATGATGGGCTTGGGGTTTGGGCTCGGTCTCGCGCACAGCGGGAGCGTGCAAAATTCGACAACCGACGTGCGAGCGTCGACGGTCAATCCACCGGCGAAGAAATGAAAGAGCGCGGGATCCTGTTTACACCGGAGAACTATGCGAAGTGTGTGGCGGGCACGAAGACGCAGACGAGGCGGATCGTGAAGCCTCAACCGCCGTGTGAGTGTGAATATCTTATCAACGGGGCTTCCTCTCATGCGCTCTGTCGATCACTCAAGCACCCTGAGTTGTGGGTGCCGCCGAAGGCGACGAGTAAGGATCATCGGTTGGCGTGTCCCTTCGGCCAGCCTGGCGATCGGATCTACGCGAAAGAGGTGCATTGGAAGTACGGGGCGTTTGCCATGACAGGTAAGGGCAAGCGGTTTGTGGCTGCGAACCGTGATGCGCGCTTCGACGTGACAGAACCGGCTGACAAGCGATGGGCAGTGGATAGTTGGCGCAAACGCTCACCTCTGTTCATGGAAAAGAAAGATGCGCGCCTCTGGCTGGAGTTGACGGCGGTGCGGGTCGAACGAATCCAGCAAATCAGCTACGACGACGAACGCGCTGAAGGCGTGACGTTAGGGCGTGAGTGCAATGATCGACACAGCGGATTCATTGCCCTGTGGGATTCGGTGAATGGAGCAGGAGCATGGGAGCGAAACGACTATGTGTGGGTGCTGGACTTTAGAAAGGTCACGGCATGAGCAAGGCACGGAAGTATCCTCGCTAAAAAAATTTACCCAGATGGGCATACTAGAAAAAACCCTAGTGATGGAGCACCGCATGATCACATCGACGACGCGCCGGATCGACTGTCTGGTGGAGATGCTGCAGGAATTACACAAGGCCCAACCGTTCTTATGTGACGTGGATGGGCGCGAAGGCTGGTTTGACGCCCTGGCGCAGTTGGTGCGGGCGCTGCCGTCGTACGAGCAGCGCATGGCCTGGGTGGTGATGATCGCCAATGATCTCTGTGCCCTGGTGCCAGGATCGACCTTACCGTCGATGGCGGCCTATGTGCAGGCACGGCTTGGCTTAACGCCTTTCCCTCCCATTTAGGAGTTGTTCGATGCCGAATAGAGACCTGAAGGAATCGAACCGAAGGAGCGCCAGTTTGCAATTACTCTCAGACGCAGCAGAGAGACTTTGGTATAGGCTGCTCACCTCGGTCGATGATTTCGGCAGGCTGGAGGCTGATCCGGAGGTTGTTTTCACGACCTGTTTCCAGAGGGTGCCCAATGGATGGAATCAAGAGAAGGTGCGTAAGTGCCTGAATGAAATGGCGACTAAGTCACTCCCTGGCGACCGTCCACTGATCTCTCTCTACCGTGTAGGGGTGAAGACGTTCCTCCAGGTTATTTCGTCTCCGGTCCACATCTACAAGCGCGCCAAGTGCTCAAAATATCCTGATCCAATTGACACTCCATTAAATCAACATGTTACAGAAACACTCCCGCATGTTCCAACAGATGCGCGCAAGTGCACGCCGATTCTCTCGAGTCCCGAGTCCCGAATCCCGAATCACGAGTCCCGAATCCCGAATCACGAGTCCCGAATCCCGAATCACGAGCTTTCATCTGCGCACGAAATTGCGCAGATGCTCACACGCTTTCAGGAGTACTGGCAGACCTATCCAGCGCGGAATGGGAAACGAGTTGAGAAAGGTGCTACGGAAGCCCTCTTTCTCAAGCTGTCCATCCAGGATCAGGCCCTTGCGGTGATTGCCGCTCGTAACTATGCCGAGTCACTGCAGCAACAAGGGCTGAGTCCAAAAGATCCCAAGAGGTTTATTCGAGACGGTCACGGCCAAGAGCCATGGCGAGACTGGATTACACCAGCGATCGCAGAGCCAACACAGAGACGACCGAAATCACTCGTGGAGCTGTTATGACACAGGCTGAATTTGCGAAAGGATGGAAGCTCCTCGTGCTGCAGCCGTGGGGCTGGCGCTATCGGAGCCTGACAGATCAGGGCGGCATGACCGAAGAAACGAAGACCCAGATGGAGTTTTACTACGATAAGTTGAAGTGGGCTCATCCTGCAGCATGGATGAAAGTCGCCGATCTCTTTGCGCAAGGAGAGGAATGGCCGAGCGTCCAGGCGCTCAAGGTCGCACTGCAAAATATAAATACCCGGTACGTGAA
>JAYVFX010000365.1:0-4151 GCA_043772795.1 Deltaproteobacteria bacterium | reverse complement strand
GATTCTGCAACGGATGGATTACGATGAGTTCGGCACCGTGATTCTCGATACCAATCCTGGCTTTCAACCCTTTGGCTTCGCCGGTGGGCTCTATGATCGGGATACAGGATTAGTCAGACATGGTGCCAGGGATTATGATCCGGAGACGGGGAGATGGACCGCCAAAGACCCTATTGGGCTCCAAGGGGGATTCAATCTTTATGGGTATGTATTTGCTAATCCGATCAATGGCATTGATATCAATGGCTTTGAAACACTCACCGAGACGCAATTTGCCCAGGCGCTTAACGAGTCGATCGATACTGGCCTCCTAACGACGTTCAGGTTGACATTGAAGAATTTAACCAAGAAGGCCGCATGCATCGCCGTCGAACAGATCCTACTAGACGAAATTGGGTACGGCATCTATTTTTTCCTTGAGGCAGGAACAGGTCTCCCATACGTTGGCCAATCGATTGAGATTGCCAGGCGGACTCGGGAGCATCTGCGGGCCGGGAAACTCGGTCTCATGCTCGCGAAGTTCGATATTGGGGTACTGACTCTCGATCAGGCTGAGAACTTTGTCTTGGATAATGTCCTGAACTTAGACAGGGGTGTTGCGAATAAGATCCGCCCGTCTCACTATGATCCTCGAAATGCACTGAGAATCTGCGATTGAGTGGGTGAATATTTTTGCCGATATGAGAAAGCGACTCTCCCTTAAGAGCCAAACCAACGGATGGTCTGGGCAGACGCAGGACCCGCACATGATTCCTCTGTCACCAACGGTGAAGAGAATGGTGGGAATGGTGGCTGATCTAGCGGAGGCCGGACGTCGCCAGAATGCCAAGGCCGCTGCAGGCCGCCCGCCGTATCAACCGCCAGCGGACAAGGCCCGGCTGCTTGCCGTTTTCGCACTTCTGTCCCCGGTTGGTGGTGCGACCATACAAAACCTCCCAGCCCTCTTTAGCAAAAGCCCCTGTCCGACCTGCCTGATTCCTCAAGGTCAGCGGACAAAACGCGTCATGGAGGTGACTTACTCTAGCGCGATCTCTCGGCGGTGCGACGGCGTCCTGGCGCAACCAGATGTGTGGCCCGCTGGACCAACGTTTCGCCTGTACTCACAGGAGTTGCTCTCTCTCTTAACCGCTAAAGAACGTCGGCTCTTGCGATGGCGAAAGGTCCAGGTGCTCAATCCGACGAAGATCACCAAGGACATGTTTGAACTGGTGCACTCTGTCTATCACTTCCCCACCGTTGCGTTGCGTGGCAGTAACCCCCATCGGGATAGGTGTGACACTTGCGGCTGGTCCATTCAGCCCACCTATCCGCATGTTGGTGGCCTGCCGGACTGGCTGAATCCCATCGGCGACGCGGTGCGCCGTGGGCAGCCAGATGACTACCTGTCTGCGGCGGCTCTCCCTGAGCCTGTTCCTGCGTGCTTTACGATCGGGGACTGGCGAGGGGGCGTGCAGCTTGTCTTGACTGATGACCGCTGGCGCAGCATCAAACGTCAGCGTGGCACGATCGGAATCAACACCCGGGGAATTGGAGTGGTTGATCCGGCGCTCGTTGAGTCAGCGCCCACTCTCTGACCCGTGCGACGCCCTTCACTGTAAGTGACAGCCTACCGTATGCTTAGCTCCCTGCGCCCTTCAACAAGAAGTCTAAGGTCTGCAAGACGGCTTTCTGCCGCGCCCGTGGCAAGGCCTCAATCCCTTTAAGCCGCCGCACCAACTTCAAACTCAACTCACCGTGGCCATTGCCGGTGGCGCGGGTCGTCGGTAAGCCGAGGAGGTCATCGGCACTCACCTGCAGAATCTCGGCGATCTCCCGCAGGCGCTGCGCATGAATGCGCCGATGATCGAGCTCATACTCTGACACCACTGTTTGGGTCGTTCCAAGCCGTACGGGGAGGTGGACGAGTAAAGATCCCATCAGATTTATGGGACGAGTGCTAACCTCTACGGCTATGTAGTCGAGCCTGAAAAAAGGTGGAAGGGCAGAGCAAGTGGGGGCTACAGCAGCAAAGAGAAGCGCTAGAACCGCCACGCGGGAAATAGGGGACGTTGTTGAATTTATGGAATAACTTTCCAAGAGCTGAGGGTGCTTGTCTCTGGCATCGACGGCGAGAACCGCAGAATCGGCAAGCAGGTCAACGGCACGCTCGTGCAAGGCTTTGTGTACGAGAACCAGCTTGAACCCGTAGCCGAACTTGAGGGGAGTGGCAATCTCGTCGGCCGATTTGTGTACTGTGGCTGCGGGGCCGGGAACATTCCGCAGTATATGGTCAAAGGCGGCGTGACGTATCGCATCCTTAGTGATCATCTCGGCAGCCCGCGCTTGGTGGTGGATGTCACCAGCGGTGCCATTCTCCAACGGATGGATTACGATGAGTTTGGTACGGTGATCACAGATACCAATCCGGGCTTCCAACCCTTTGGCTTTGCCGGGGGCATCTACGATCGGGATACCGGCCTGACCCGATTTGGCGCCAGGGATTACGACCCGGAGATAGGGAGGTGGGCCGCCAAAGACCCCATTCGGTTCAAAGCACGAGATATGAATTTGTACGGATACGTGTTCAATGATCCGGTCAATGTGGCAGACCCGGCTGGACTTTTTGGTTTCACTCTTAATGAACTCAATGAAAGCAACGCGATCGAGAAAGAGAACCAAGCGACAGCAGCAACAAGTGTTCGTAATGTATCACAGATTGGCAAGATTCTCAGACAAAGAGCAAGGCTCAATGCTCTCAAGGAGCATATTTTGAACGGTGAGATAGAAGCGGCAAAGTTAGAAAGAGCAGGCCAAGTTGTGAAATATAGGCCCGATGGGATTCCTTATGATCACGTTCATGAATTAAGAGAGGCCGCAGCCGGTCTTCGTAACGTAATTCAAAAGTCAAAATCTCTTTTAGGCTATACAGGTTGGGGTGAAGCAGAAAGTGCTTCGCTCCAGGGGGTCATAGGAGAGGCAAGCCGGTTGCTTGATCTCATCGAAGGAGTTCTGTGATGAACAGCCAGGATCTCGTGAAACGAGCCAAGCGAGGGACGTTGCCTCAAAAGGAAATTAAAGAAATAGCGATAATCCTTGAACAATCACCACCAGGGATGAATCTCTACCCTCTCCTACTCGCGATCGGTTACTCGAATGCAGTGGATTATCGCAAGACAGTGGAGGCCTTTCTATATTGTGAAAGGGAACCGATGCTAGCCGCTCTAGCACTTCAGATCTTGTGCGATTTTTGGGGCAATACACAACTCTACATTGAAGACGTGAAGCGATACGTGCAGGGCATTCATTGGGACGATGATCAGGATGTTCGGTTGAGAGCTATCTCCATCGCAGGAGAGTATTTGCATCAGGAGAATGATCGCGAGTTGTTAGAGTATTTATACACAGTCGTCGGAGACAGAAAGGAGGAACAACTTATTCGGGAGAATGCCTACTGTGCCTTAGCTCGAGCAGCAGGACGGGACTGGAATGAGCTGCCCTCTGCGACAAGGAGCTTCGATCTTGAAAAAGATATTGACTTAAAAATACTAGAGGAAATTCAGCAACGATTAGCACAAAAGAAATGAGAGCTGAGACTTTTAGTGGGGACGTAATAGGGGACGTTGCAATAGTATTCATAGATTGATGGTTCGACGAAAAATGAACAACATTGCAACGTCCCCTTCTATGTGGCGGTGAATGGGGGCGGGCTACTCACGGTCACCTACGCCAAGCCGGGGTATCTCCCCGCCCAGCGCCAGATCCAAGCGCCGTGGCAGGACTTTGCCTTCTTACCCGATGTGGTACTCATCCAACCTGATCCCCAGGTCACGACCATCGATCTCACCAGTAGTGCGCCGATACAAGTCGCGGCAGGGACGGCAGTCACTGACAGTGCTGGCACGCGCCAAGCGGTGGTGATGATTCCGCAAGGCACCACCGCGACGATGGTCCTGCCCAATGGCACCACCCAGCCGTTGACCGCACTCAATGTGCGGCTCACGGAATTCACCGTTAATACCAATGGCCCCCAGACCATGCCCGGGCAGTTGCCACCGACCAGTGCGTATACCTACGCAGTTGAAGTGAGCGTAGACCAAGCGTTAGCAGCTGGGGCAAACACTGTGCAGTTCTCCACGCCCGTGCCGCTCTACGTCGATAACTTCCTGAACTTC
>JAYVFX010000364.1:0-2220 GCA_043772795.1 Deltaproteobacteria bacterium | reverse complement strand
ACGTTACTGCTGTTCCTCGACATACCCCCAAATTCGGGGCAAGAAATGTGCGTGGCTGACTCGCTACGTTGATGATGCCGGTAATTTGTTGCTCGATTTCCGATGCATCAGAGAGATTATAGAGTCGCAAGATTTCCCGCAGCGCGTCACTCCCTTCCTCACATAAGGAGAGATAATTAAGAGAGAGATGAGAGATCAGTTGCCAGGACACACCTTTCTTGAGCGGAGGACGGATGGTCCGCGTGGGTCGTTTGAGACAGCGAATGCGTTGGACGGGAGCTTCCGCTTCAAGATACAGGTCTCCAGTCGCAGAACCAATAGAAACCTGTCGTGCAAGATCACCGTTGGTGCAGGTGAGATGGACAGCCAGTGTCTCACCCACCTGCTGGTCCGCCTGGAGACTGGGATCGACGACGGAGAGAAACACATCTGCTGCCCCTTCCCTGCCCTGCCGCGCGGGTTTTCGCGTGCTGTGCCAGAACGCTGATGGTTCAGTGTCTGCGCTGCTGCGCTTGAAAGAATAGAATGGTGCCAATAACTTTTCGCCCTGTGTCGAGTTGGTGACGTTCTTAACCGTATCGATTGTATAGATCTCAGTTTCTGCCGGGTATGCCACATCAGGAACAACCAGATAGTCTGCCTTGGTATGTGTGAGATGAATTGGCTGGGCTGGGCAATCAAAGAGGTTGATGATGGGTGTGCAACCGAGACGAAATGTATCCCTGTTGAGAGGAGGTTCAAAGCGTGGCAAGCGATCAAGATAGATACGAATTTCCAGCCGATTGCCACAGCCTGGTTCGAGCGCGCAGCGCAGGCCCTGCAGTTCGCAGAATAAAAACTTCTCAGGCAACGCAAAGTACTCCTGTAACAAACGGTATCCAACAAACGAACGGGAGGAATAGGGAAACAGTGCCTCGTCAGGTTCGAAACCTACTTGGCTTAGACAGTCGTGAGGAAGCACGACAGGCGGACGCGCTGCTTCACCGTCTGTCGGACACGCATGCACGGCACAGACATTGTTGAACAATAGCTCATACAGTGGGTAGACCAGTGAGGGTTCACCGTGCAAGTAGAAGCGCAGGCTATCAAGATTGAGCTCTGCAAAAGGCACGGTCCCGCGAGTGCGTAGGTCAAGACAGATCACCGCAGCAGCCGACCGTGGAGCAGATGGATAGGCTTGGATTGTTTCCAGACGAACGTTTTCCACCTCGATTGGCCACAGCGTAACCGGGGAGCAGGTACGAAACTGACAGGCAACGCCATTCACAGGCGGCGAGACAAGTGGCGTACCCCGTTCGATCTGATACCCATTCGTCAACGTCGCCCGTTCGGCATCGACCTCGAATTGCGCGATAGACAAGGCTGGAATTGGTAACAGATAGTGAGGGTAGAGCACGGTAAGCAGTGAATCAGTGACTTCAGGTAAATCGTCGTCGAGCCTCTGCTGAATACGGCAAGTGATGGCGGCAAACGCTTCAATGAGCCGTTCAACATGCGGGTCGCCGCTCTGTCCGTCATCGAGCAGGAGCGCTTTCGCCACTCCAGGATGGCGCCCAGGGTACTCACGCACCAGTTGGCGGATGTAATGCAGTTCTCGCTCGTAATATGGAAGCATCGTCTGCCACATTAGTGTTGCTCCTTCACGGCATACGTGTTCGTATCCAAGCGTAGCACTGTATCGAAACGCACAGGTTCAGGTTGATGTTCAGTCAGGAAAACGGCTTCTATCGGGAAACGAAGGGTCCTGTTGGTTTCAAGAATAGGCTCGTGCACCTGCACGCGGTCGAGACGCGGTTCAAACGTGGCGAGGGCTTGAGCGAGGGCCTGTTGCATCCGGCGACGATCGGCAACCCGGTCTGGATCGAACGAAGTGAGATCCGGGAGACCATAGGTATACAGCGAGCGCCTGACCTCAGGGAATTCCTCTGCGAGATCGGACCCTGCCTCACTTCGAGTATTGAGCAGTGCTTCGAGATCGCGGAGTAACCCGTCGCGCGGAGAGACCGCGCGCAATTGATGGCGGCTTCTTAATAGATAGTCAATGAATGAAGACATCCTGTGCTCCTTGATGTTGTTGTACGTGGATATGCAAGGAGGACGGATGTCATGATTTTCTTGCGGTGATTGCGAATGGGGGCGCTACTATAAACGCACCTTTCGGCCATTTTGAGACCGGATTTGCGAATTATCGCGGCGCATATATTCTCTCCGCCCAGTACA
>JAYVFX010000363.1:0-3712 GCA_043772795.1 Deltaproteobacteria bacterium | reverse complement strand
AAGACCATCCGTTCATCCGCAGGCAGGGTCAGATCACAACCAATGAGATAGGTGCGGTGATGGTTATGTTGCGCCAGGAGCACGGCGATCGGTGCTTCTGTTTCATCCAGGACAATATGAATGGCACAGAAATTATCCAATTGATGCCAATCCTCAGGGTCCAAACGTATCAGTCTGAGTGCCTGATCGTAGACCCACGGGAGTCCCGCTGGTAAGCCACTGCGGGCGAACACGATGTTGTACTTCAAGAACGTCCAGCGTCGACTACTGGTTGCTCCGTCAGCATCGGTCAATGCGACTGATTCGTGGTAGAGCCTCCCATACACGGCTGGGGCTTCCCTTCACGCCGAACGTTCGGCGTGTACTGCACGTCGAGATACAAGCGGGGATGTTCTGCTGCACGCTGCAAGACTTCGCGGGTCACCTGCGTCGCAACGATCTTGCCTGCCTCATCAGCATCCCGCAGGACCGCATTGGGGAGATAGTCCCGATAGAAATCGATCGGCCATGCCGCGCCTGGGGCAACCACGAGCCGGGGCCGAAACCGATGGAGCAGGCTTCGTGCCGCGCCATCAGGCTGCGCGTTTGCGGTCGGAAGGCAGCGGTACTCGCGGAACCCCGGAAAGTCGGCGAAGGTCCATGACAATGACGGTTGGTGACATCCGGTCATCACACTCAGTACCAGAAGCCCAAGAGGAATGGCTAGCAGAGAAACGACATTCTTCATCTTGTACAGCCTTTCTTCACATCGGTCTAATCGCCGTGATACTTATTCTCACAACTGGTCATCCAGTCCAGGCTGACGACACTGCCCTCAGACACTATTTCCCGCTCGCGACCGAAAACCAATGGGTCTACAAAATGCAAGACCGCACCGACGGCGCGCCGCCAGCCGCAGAGTATTGGGAGGTGACCTACGAAGACCAGGGAGCCTATGTCCTCCGCATTCGCCATAGTGATCTCCCCACGGGTGGTTTTGAAGAGTCCTTCCTTCCCACCAACGAAGGCATCAAACGCGTTGCACGTGAGACAAAGGATAAGGAACTCCCGCCATTTTTCCTGAAAGGACCATTGCGGGTGGGGACAATCTGGGAAGACGATGACAGGACGTACAAGATCACAGCGTTGGACAAAACCGTCACTGTGCCTGCGGGTACGTTTTCACACTGCTTGGAGGTGACCAATCTTCGTAAAGGCGGCAAAGCCACGGTCATCACACTCTATGCGCCCGGCGTTGGAGTGGTACGGCGTGAAGAAACGTTTCCAATCATCGAAGGGGGAGGCTCCTTTCATCCTCAACGGCAAGACAAGGCGCTGATGCGCTTGCGTAAGTGGAAGCTGAGCACCACCGTTACAGCACCACCGGGCGCTTCCATTCATTTCGCCTTCCCGCATCTTTGCAGTAAACAGCTCTTGACTCTGGACTATGGTACAGGGTTTATCTTGCAGCATGAGAGGAACGCCCGATGAATGGACAGACTATTGGCGCGGTTGCGAAGCAAGCGAACGTGCATGTGGAAACCCTGCGCTACTACGAGCGGCGCGGTTGAGGGTGGATGAGTATGCGTAAAGCCATTATCAGCAGCGTAGGATCACTGGTACCAGCATTTTTGGTCAGCACCTGTTGCCTGGGGCCAACTCTCTATGTGCTGTTCGGGATCAGCGTGGGTTGGTGCTGCGCAGGATCGACCGCGCCAAGGTGAAGCCACCGTGTACCAGGCGCTCAAATCAGGCGGCGTGTACGCTCTCGTGGATCACAGCGCTAAAGACAGCAGCGACGTCAAAGACATCGAGCTCCATCGTATCGATGAGCAGTTCCTGATCAACGAAGTACAGAAGGCAGGCTTTACACTCGTAGCAAGGTCCAGCGCGCTGCGTCACCCCGCTTCATGCTCATATTCAGGAAGCCATAACCTGAACGGAATATCTGGCAGCGAAGGCGGTTGGATCTGTCATAAACTCCAGATGTCGCCAAGCAGAACCATCACTCTGTGTGAAATATGTCAGGACACAGCATTGTAAGATTAGTCCGAAAGAAGGAACGCTCTCAGCAAAAAAACTGCCCGTGTGTTCTGTCTCCAGTCAGGTATGGTTCACCTCTTTGTCGGATATTGTTCTTGCGCTATTCTGGCGCATTCACCGGACGCACTTGGCGGATTTGTTTGGCAAAGATTACTGGATCGGTGGTCGGTAGCGCACAGACCTTCTTCTCGCAGACATACGCTGTAGTCTTCCCACCCTGGGCGACCTTGCTTTCAACTAGGGGGACAAACTGAGTGTGCTCGGCCAAATCTTTCCCCTCAGTGACGACGGTAAGGGTGCGGTTGGGAAGGAATGTCGTGCCCAACTGCGCCAGAAAAGGTGCGGCGTCCGTCCTGGATTTCGGTGTAACGATCACGATCTCCTTTGGGGCATCCAAGTGATAATCCACAGCCAGCAGCAACTCTGACACGGACGTCGGGGCTCGTTGCAGAATCTCACTCAACGTCTGGAATGTCTTCTCGACTCGCACCCGGTACCGGTCCTCAGTCGTGAACTCATGCAAACGCAAAAGATTCAAAGTCTGCACGGAGTTGCCGGAAGGCTCGGCTCCATCATAGCTCGGCTTCTCCCGGGCCAGGAGCTGTTCGTGGTCGTTGCTGGTCATGAAGCACCCGCCTGCCTGCGTGTCCTCGTAGTGGTCCACGAGAACCGTATCCAGAGCCAGCGCTTCGGTGAGCCAGCGCAGAGTGCCAGTGGCTTCATACAGATCGAGCAGCGCCGCAATCATGAACGCGTAGTCATCGAGATAGCCGGCATGCCGGGCGTGGCCGCGCGTGTAGCTTCGCAGCAGGCGTCCGTCCTTGCGCAGTTTCGTCAGGACGAAATTAGCCGCGCGTGTCGCCTGCTCGGCATAGCGAGGATTCCCCAGGACCAGAGCGGCTTGGGCATACGCGGAGATCATCAAGCCGTTCCAGGCGGTCAATATCTTTTCGTCGCGTAATGGTGGTGGGCGCTTGGCACGCGCAGTATAGAGGCGATCTTTCGCCTCTTGAATCAGCGTGCGTACTTTTTCTAGCGGAAGGTTAAGGTTTGCCGCCACCGTGTCAAGCGGCTGTGGCGTATGGAGGATGTTGCGTCCTTCGAAGTTCCCTGCCGCTGTCACGCCGTAGTAGGCAGTCACGAGACGAGCCTGCTCTCCACTGAGTACCGTCTCAATCTCAGCAGGTGTCCAGGTGAAGAACCACCCCTCCTCCCGATGCCCACTCGGTGTTACACTGTCGGCATCACTGGCTGAATAGAACGCCCCTTCGGGCGCAGTCATGTCGCGCTCGACGTAGCGTAGGATCTCACGGGCTACCTGGGCGAAGTCTTCCCGCTTCGTCACCTGATAGCCTTCCAGGTAGGCCATGGTGAGGAGCGCATTGTCGTACAGCATTTTCTCGAAATGCGGCACCAGCCACTGCGCATCGGTGGCATAGCGATGAAAACCTCCACCAACATGGTCGTACATCCCGCCAGCAGCCATCTTCTCTAACGTGTGCGTGGCCATGGTGAGAGACTGCTGATCTCCGGTACGCCGGTAGTGCCGCAACAGCAGACGGATTGACAAACTACTCGGGAATTTTGGTGCCCCCTGAAGCCCACCGTCAGTTGGGTCAAAACGTTGCCGATAGGTATCGACCACAGCCTGCAACACCTGCGCATCAGGAAGACGCTGCTCGCCAGCACT